>NZ_JBHFKZ010000014.1:0-91054 GCF_042879375.1 Photorhabdus sp. RM323S | reverse complement strand
GTTCTCTGCAGAAGACCCAAAAGGTGTGCGTCGTACACTTATACAGGCGATGGATACACCAATAAAACGCCATATTAAAATCAAAACAGCAGCAAATCCTTATTTACCAGAATGGGAAGAATATTTTGAAAAGCGACTAGATTATGCTCTAAAAAATACCTATGGCGGTAAGAGGAAGTTGATAACACTCTGGAATAAGCAAGGCAAACGATGCCCGCGATGTGATCAATTGCTCACCTCTGAAACTGGATGGCATGTTCATCATAAGCTTCAGAAAGTAAAAGGGGGCGGAGATGAGCTTAGCAATTTAGAGTTGTTACACCCTAATTGTCATCAACAATTACACAGTCATGAAGCTGGTTCCTGTGAAGGAGCTTATAAAGGCTTGAGCGGTATGCTGGGAAACTAGCATGTACCGTTCTTAGGGGGGAATGAGTCAGTAATGACTTGTTCCTACCCGACTATATCATGTCTGATATGGGTACGATGCAAAATGGCAGGCATCTTGTCGCTTATGCTTGCGGTTATCATCCAGAGAAGGACGAAGGCGGGTATGAACGTGCCCGGGAAGAAGTGGGCGGCGATGATTTTGCGGAAAAGCTGGGTTTCGCCGTATCTACACTCAACCGGTTACTGAATGACCAATGTGATCTGAAGGTGACGCTGACAGCCACACAAATTATCACACAATTTTACCCCTGATTGCCGGGATGCCGGCAGTCGTTTTCACCCTGACGGGCGTTATTTCCCGTCAGGGGATAACGCCCGTTTTTATTTCGGAGCGTTACTGATGAAAAAGATTAAGACCAAAACAGCCCCAAAAACTGTCCGCAAGAACAAAGTCGCCCACCGTCATGGCAGACGTTTCCGGCCTGATGGGTACCGGGGGATGACGGGCAGGATTATCGCGACGTTTGGAAAAAGAAAGCGTCCTGATGTACAGGCCACAAAATTGTGGAGACCAGCTGTCCGGTTATAAATAGCTGGGATGGGGCTGTCCGAAAGTCGGATAGCCTTTTTTCACATCGCTGAACTTATCATCTGCCTGTGGGGGCATTGCCTTCACCAGGCATGCCCTGTTTCAGGTAAAAAAAGAGGATTTTTTACTATGCCGAAGGGGTACGCTAATCGTTTGCATATCACGGGTCAACCCGACCAACTGGAGGCTCTGCAACAATGGGGATTGGGAGACAGAATTCCCTATTACGGGCAGGCTATCCATCAAAGTATTAAGCTGTTTGTCGCGGGCTGTGCCGGTCTCTTGCAACCTACTGAAACGACAGATTACTCACTTTATCCGGCGCTGGTAGCGAAAGGAACAGGGGTAGACTCACCGGAAAACCGGGCGTTTGAGCAATGGCTGGCTTTGTTAAAAGAGAATGTGGCGCTTGATGAAGTTACCAGCCAACAGATTAGCAGGCTTTACCAACAAAGTGGTCTGGCCGCGCGAAAATGGGAGATGTTGCTCCCGGCAGAGCAGGAAACTATCATGGCGTTGTTTAACCAAAAGTCTTGTGACTGGTTCGGTCTGGTTGATTGGGACGGAGAACGTGACACGAAAATGTTGTGGTCTCATCTTGATGACCGGCTGACAGAGACGGTTCCTGGTGACTTATTTCTGCTGATACCGACCCATCTTGCGAGTGAAATCAATGGATTTTGCGGCGGATTGTTAAGGGATCACGAGACGACTCATGAGTTGTATTACCGATTGTACGGTATGACGCGGCCGCGAGGTTATGACATAGCCTGGAAGCACCATGATAATGGCAGTCTGACCGGGCATTTTGACACAGCGCCCTGGGAGCCCTGGGATGAAAAAATCATGGTGCCTTTGTCCAGGCAATATCACTGCCATATCACCCATTATTTTGAGGATGTCTGTGATTTTTGTGGTTACGACAAATACTGGAATGGGCAGTGGGAAGAAGGTCGTGTCGATGAGCTGGAATTGGCTGAGGAAGACGGTATCCGTAAAGTGATAGGGCCGGCCTACATTCTCGGTAATGTTTTACATGACGGGGATGAGTGCCCTGACAGCGTTATTTCGCTTATTCCACAGGGACGTTTCCCGTGGTGAATTGACGGTAAAAAAACAGGTTCAGGTCTGCCTGAGCGTCTGATAACACTACTGCCGGCGGATATGACGCCGGCGATTTACCCATTGGGGGAATATTTCCGCTGAGGGGGCGTGTTCCCCCTTTTCTCAGGAACACGTTTTGTTTGTATTGATTAACCATAAAAAAGCGTTTATGGCTTTATTGAATGAGACAGCTTGTTATCCTCATCGCGACCGGGTATTGGGTGATTTTGTGCAGTGTGCGGCAATCAGTCTGCATAATGCTGTTTGTCCGGACGGTGAGCTGGCGCAACAGTATCTGCACATCATAAAACATGATGAACCGGAAGATGTGACCCGGCTGTCTCAACTGCTTGTGCAGGTTGTGATGGCATTGGAACGTGAACCTCATGATTTTCTGGGTGACGTTTTCAGGGAGATGAATCTGGGTAACCAGCTCTATTTTCCTGTTTAATCCTTTCTTGCATGAGCCATCATTTGCCTTTTGTACTTATTCATGACTAATTCAACGAAAGAACCGGATACACGCTTCGTTATATCCGTGGCTGAATTGGCGTCGTTTGAATCATGACGTGCAGTTTTCATCGATTAATTTTTATTCCCGGAAAAGAGTTTTGCCTTGTCCCTGTCAGAGGATGTATTAGGGTTTGGGGAAAAAGGGGAGATTAATCGTGTTGAAAAAAATTAAAATCCTGCTGGCGGGAGCATCCACAGGAAAAAAGTCACTTCCACAACCCACCGCCATCCCAGAAACGGTCAAAGCAGGCTACTTTTTGCCGTCTGAGTCCCGGCTACTGCTGGATACTGCCCGGCGTCGGCAGTGTTTACAATGTCTGTGGGACAATAGCGCATTACCCAAAACACACTATCAGACGTTGTGGCTGACCCCGTTGTATGAGTGTGTTGCATTGATGCAACAACTTCCGGCGGTACCGCAGGGACCTTATGCCCACCTGGGCGGCTTGATTGATGTGACATTGCAATGTACTGCCTTTGCGGTACGTCTGGCGAAAGGGCAGATGTTACCACCGGGTGTGACCCCTGAGACGCAGGCAGAACAAAGTGTGATATGGAACACGGTGGTGTTTTACGCTGCGTTATTTCATTTTTTACCTGTTTTGGCCCAGTTTGACGGAGAACTGGACGAAGGGCAACCCTGGTATCCTGGGTTGGCTGTGCCGCAGGGGCCGTATCGTTTCCGGTTCAAAACTCCCCCAGTGGAGACGAGGGTTGCCTGTCATTTTGGGGGGGTATTCGCCGGGCGATTGCTGCCGGCTAAGGCGGTGACCTGGCTGGCATCGGTACCGGATGCCTTGCCTACGCTGTTTTGTCTTCTATCCGGCGACATGAAGGAAGATGACGCAATAGGTCAGATAATCACAGAAGCTTTGAGTCAAGCCAGTGCACCGACAATATCAGAAATATTCTCTGTCACGGTTGCATCACCGCAAATGATTGTTTCAGGAAATCCCGATGTTTCTGCTGCGCCTTTATCAACGGCAATGGACAGTGTTCTGCCTTCTCAGAGACGGCAGGAAGATAGCACGATGACTGAAATTGTTTCATCAGCCGTGAGACCGGTTGATGAGATCCCTTCTGCCGTCATGACCGTCACGCCAGAGAAGGGGATGCCGCCGGATGAGAGCACGCAACAGCTCTTGTCATTAATGGGGATGAATGTTGCGGACACAGTGACAGAACAGGTTATGGCCTGTGAAGCAGAAATCGTACCGCCATACACGCCGGTGTCTTCACCACCCGCGGTTCAGGCAACAGGGCAGAACGAAAATGCCAATGAGACACCCTGTATTGGCGAGCAATTCTGGGACTGGTTGTCCGCTGGATTAAGGCAGGGGGTGATGACCCTTAATACGCCGAAAGCCCGGATACATCTGGTCAGTGGTTTTGTGTTTGTGAGTGCACCGGCCATTTTCTTCCAGTTTCTCGGTGAGAAGACGCAGGCAGATGGCAAAGAGGTTAGCCAAAAATGGAAACGGGTACAAACCGCCTTTGAGCAGCTGGGACGACATCGAGTCAGTCGTGGAAAGTGTTTTTGTTGTTGTCATCTTTATGATTCGGCTGATCGGACTGGCTCCTATCAACGTGTTCATGGCTACTTAATCAAAAACACGTTGCTTTATCGTGACCGTTCTGTACCAGAAGATAGCCCTTTTCTGACGATTTCATGAGAAAGCATCTTTAATAACAATATGTTATTTTCTGCGCCCCGCAATGGGTTTTTACATTGATGAAGTGAGGAAGTAGAGATGGACAGTATGACCTGGGATAACCTGCTGGATGAGTATTTTTTTGCCAAAATCTTGCGGCCGGATACGGAGTCAAGTTATCGCAAGGTGGTGAATACCTTCCAGGTGTTTGCAGGTGTGGACAATCGGCCTGCGCAAGTGACCCGACAGCAGGTCCTGGCGTGGCGCAGATATGTATTGCATCAGTCCGGACGGAAAGGTGTGACCTGGAACGGTAAGATTGCGCATATGCGGGCGTTATTTAATTTGGCGATAAAAGAAAAAATACTGCCTCAAACGGAAAACCCATTTAATGGTGTGGTGGTCAATGCGAACAAGAAGAAAAAGAAAACATTAACCAAAAAACAACTGACAGCCCTGTATCTCACGATGGGGCAATTTGAAGCGCGAGAACGACAGGCCGGGGATAACCAGCGTGGCCGCTGTGCATTATATCCGACCTGGTATTGGCTGACGGTACTGGATACGTTGCGTTATACCGGGATGCGGCAAAATCAGTTATTACATATCCGGTTGGGGGATATTGACCTGCATGAGCGCCGGATTATTCTTTGCTCCTCGTGTTAATTAATTCATTGATTTTAGTTTGGATGGCTTGACAGTTGCAATAGAACTTGTAAGTATTGCGCTCGAACGAAAAAGGACATCCGATTTCTCAGATATCCTGAATCTAGAACCTTTATACTCTATATCGAAGCGATGCAAGATTAAGTCAACTGTAACGATGCATTTTTAGGTCCCAGTACCGAACGCCCGTTGAGCTTTTTTATCTCTCAACCAACGCACTTTGAATTGGTGCCCGGAGGCGGAATCGAACCACCGACACGAGGATTTTCAATCCTCTGCTCTACCGACTGAGCTATCCGGGCAACGGGGCGCATTAAACCGTATTCGGTAGAACCCGTCAATATATTTCTTTTGAAATAGTGATTTGTGTTTTGAAATTACTCGATTAGTTAAAAATATAGGCAAAAAATAACGGAGAGTAGAAAAATCGCTCTCCGTTATTATGCTATCGCCTTAATGATGATAGCTTTTCTGGGCAGTATTGACTTTCATCAGGTAGCGGCGTGATTCTGCCGATGGGTGTTTAGTTGTCAGGGTTTCATAAATATCACCCGGTGCCATTCCATTGATGATTTGAGCCGCTTTTTTCCTATCGCTGGAGAATACCCGTAATACACTACCTGCACCGCCATTGTAAGCGGTTATCACCGCATAACGGCGGGAGGTGGTGTTAGTGATGCCACCCAGATAACTGTTTTGTAATATTGATAAGTATGCCGTGCCGGCATCAATATTATTTTCTGGATCAAATAGATAACTACGGCTTGGTTGTCCTGATTTGCCTTTCATCTTAAAGACATCACGGCCCGCGGTATGTTGTACAACTTGCATCAGTCCAAGTGCATCAGAACGGCTGACGGCATATGGGTTAAAACTGGATTCTATTTGCATAATTGCAAGGATCAGGGATTCGTCTACTCCGTATTTAATGGAAGCCTGACGGATCAGTGGCAGATATTTATGAGCGCGTTTATCCAAATGGTTTGGTACCAGTTGCATGGTGACAGACCAAATGACATGTAAACCCGCTTGGCGTTTTTGTAATTTATTCGCCAGCAGATAATCTGCGAAATGTGCTGCCCGCCATTCCCAACGGATCGGCTGACCGTTATGGTCCATAACTTGCCCGTAAAGAAAGGGCTCTTTACTGATCTGAATGTCGTTAATATCAGAATAGAGATCGACAGAACTTGGATCGTCACCCATTAATAAGGTGGTGATAATAGCCTTGCGCAAATAGGTTGTGGGGTCTGTCGGAGAAATTGTCTCAATCGTGATCGTGCCGGCCTCAAAATTAATATGGCTGCGGGTCTGGTATTGATCGGTATATTTAACGTAATCTTTTGGGCCTGCAATTAGTACTTCGTGCAACCCCCAAATGTTTTCGATGTTGTGGGCAAATTGGCCCATCAAAATATCAAAACCATTGGTATCTTTTATATATTCTTCGTTGTATTTGGTATCTTTGGTATTGGTACAGGAAACGAGCAGTGGGGCAATAACAAACAGCGCTAACAGTTTTTTCATCTTACATTGCCATCTGGTGTTGAATACAACATCAGAGCCGTTGGCTCTGATGAAAGCTGAATATTATTTTTCTGGTGGGGTATATCCATCAATTTGAATATCATGACCTTCGAACAGAAATTTAACCATTTCTTGTTCAAGCAATTTACGATCTTCTGGATTCATGGTGCTAAGTTTTTTCTCATTGATCAGCATGGTTTGTTTACTCATCCACTGTCCCCACGCTTCTTTGGAAATTTCATTGAAAATGCGTTTGCCCAACTCTCCCGGATACAGCTGAAAATCCAGCCCCTCGGCTTCACGTTGTAAGAAAGTACAAAAAACAGTTCTGCTCATAATAAATCCTCAAAATAGCGGGTATGGGATTCAGCTCAGTTGTTGCAACAGATATTCAACTGGTGCTGCCAGCCCAACAGTCGCGGGTTGTTGTAAGTTATACCAAAGTCCTTTATGTTCATCCATGCAGGCGGCAAAAGATAAAATATTTATTTTTATCGGCACAATATCCAGATGAAAATGGCTAAATGTATGGCGGAATGCGGTGAGTTGCTCATGTTTGCTGTGAGAAATACCGGATTGTTCCAGCCAGCTATTCAACACATCTAGGCTTTCAAACTGAGGAAACGCGAATAATCCTCCCCAGATCCCCGTTGGTGGGCGCTGTTCCAGCCAAACCGTATGGTCATTTTGCATCAGCAGGAAATAAGCTGTTTTCTCTGGAATACTTTGCTTAGGTTTTTTACCCGGGTATTTTGTCCAGCTATGGTTCGCATAGGCGATACATCCCTGATTTAATGGGCAGATTTCACATTTTGGCTTGCTACGGGTGCAAACCATTGCCCCTAAATCCATCATTGCCTGATTAAAATATTCCACTTCTTTTGCTGGCGTTACATTGCCGCTGATTTGCCAGAGGTGATTTTCAACCTCTTTTTTGCCCGGCCAACCTTCTACTGCGTAACAGCGGGCCAATACTCGCTTAACATTGCCATCAAGAATTGGGAAATGTTTACCTTGAGAAAGCGAAAGGATTGCACCGGCGGTTGAACGGCCGACGCCAGGCAGGGCAACGACATCATCAAATGTTGTTGGGAATTCGTCATGATGCCGTTCCACAATCTGTTGCGCTGCTTTATGCAAATTACGGGCGCGGGCGTAGTAACCAAGACCGGTCCATAAATGAAGAACTTCATCAAGCGGTGCGGCGGCAAGTGAAGCTACATCAGGAAAACGTGAAATAAAGCGCTGAAAATAGGGAATGACTGTCGCAACCTGAGTTTGTTGCAACATCACTTCTGAAAGCCAGACGTGATAAGGTGTCTTTTCCTGTTGCCAGGGCAGGGTTTTACGACCGTAGCGATGGTACCAATCCAGTACCACTTTGGAGAATTGCTTTGCTTCCATCATTGGGATAATTATCTTTAGGGAATATCAGTGTTTCGTGAACAGGATTGCAACATAGTGTTACCTTGCTGTAAACCGGAACTTTGTTTTCGCGGCACTGCGCAATCTGGGATTAAAATTGTACTTGTCACTATTGGACTTGCTAAAATCGCCCATCTTTGGATAATGCGCTCTCTTTATGTGGTTTGCCGGTAAAGCAGCCATAAACGCCTGAATAGATGCCTTTAAACTGACAGAAATACCATGATAAATAACGTAATTTCGCCGGAATTTGATGAAAATGGCAGGCCATTGCGCCGTGTTAGGAGTTTTGTTCGTCGTCAAGGCCGGTTAACTAATCGTCAGCAACAAGCACTTGATGATCTCTGGTCAAAAATGGGTGTTGAATATCAGACGGAAAAGCTGGATATGGAGGCACTTTTTGGGCGTGAAACCCCCATTGTACTGGAAATTGGTTTTGGCATGGGTGCATCACTTGTCACTATGGCAAGCCAGAATCCCGAAAAAAACTTTCTTGGGATTGAAGTTCATGTACCTGGTGTCGGTGCTTGCCTGGCTTCTGCTGACGGTGAAAATATCAGTAACTTGCGGGTGATGTGTCATGACGCTATTGAAGTGCTGGAAAATATGATCCCGGAGAACAGTCTGGAAATGGTACAGCTTTTCTTTCCCGATCCGTGGCATAAAGCGCGTCATAACAAACGCAGGATTGTCCAGCCGCCATTTGTTGAACTGATAAAAAGCAAGTTGAAAGTAGGCGGTGTATTTCATATGGCGACTGACTGGCAGCCATATGCTGAACATATGCTGGAAGTGATGAATAGCGTGGATAATTACCTTAATTTGTCTGAGAATGGTGATTATATACCGCGTCCATCTTCACGCCCAGTAACAAAATTTGAATTGCGCGGTCAGCGGTTGGGGCATGGCGTGTGGGATATCATGTTTAAGAGGGTTAAGTAATGGCTAAAAACCGCAGTCGTCGTTTGCGTAAAAAGATGCATATTGATGAATTCAAAGAAATGGGCTTTTCTATTAAGTGGAGCTTTCCGTCTAATACACCTATAGATATTATTGACAGCACTGTTGATGCATTTATTGATGAGCTGATTGAATCTAATGGTTTAGCATTGGATGCCAGTGGTTACCTGCATTGGGAAGGTTTAATCTGCCTGCAAAAAATTGGTATGTGTACAGAAGAACATCGTCAATTGGTTGAGAAATGGCTGAAAGATCGCGGTATGGAAGATGTCATGACCTCTGAACTGTTTGATGTTTGGTGGGATTGAGTAACATATCGTTGTAAAATAGCCTGAGTGAATAACAACAGGGGTGCCTATTAATAAGTGCCCCTGTCTGGAGTAAAATCAGTGAGTACAACGTTCTCTAACACGTTATTGTCGGATATTTTGCAACAAGTTCGCCCCCTGATTGGCCAAGGGAAAGTGGCAAATTATATTCCTGCACTGGCGGAGGTTCCCGCTGATAACCTGGCAATCGCTGTCTGTACCATTGATGGGCAGATATTTCATGCCGGAGATGCTGAAAAGCGTTTTTCGATTCAGTCTATTTCTAAGATATTGAGTCTGACCTTAGCGATGACACGTTATCAGGAACAGGAAATCTGGCAGCGGGTCGGACAGGAACCTTCTGGTCAGCCATTTAATTCATTAGTTCAGTTAGAACTGGAAAAAGGTAAACCCCGCAACCCTTTTATTAACGCGGGTGCGTTAATTGTGTGTGACATGTTACAGTCGCGGTTGAGCGCACCTAAGCAGCGTATGCTGGAGGTTGTACGTAAACTTGCTGGTTGCCCTGATATTTGTTATGACAACAAAGTTGCCCGTTCTGAAATGGAACATTCTCACCGAAATGCGGCGATTGCCTATCTGATGAAATCCTTTGGTAATTTCGATAACGATGTGCTTGCTGTACTGCAAACTTATTTCCATTATTGCGCTTTGAAAATGAATTGCATTGAGCTTGCCAGGTGTTTCATTTATTTGGCGAATCAGGGGAGTACGATAGGCTCTGAACAACAGATTTTAAGTCCACGTCAGGCCAGGCAGATTAATGCGCTGATGATGACCTGTGGCATGTATGATGGTTCAGGTGAATTTGCATTCAGAATTGGTATGCCGGGAAAATCGGGTGTTGGCGGTGGGATCGTGTGTGTCGTGCCGGGAGAATTGACGGTTGCTGTCTGGTCACCGGAATTGGATCGATCAGGGAACTCTTTAGCGGGTTGTGCTGCCTTAGAACTGTTAGCCGATCGTGTCGGACGATCTGTTTTTTAACTCTCAGGTGGTTTTCTTAGGAGAAAATATGTTACGCAAGACTATCATTGCTATATCTTTGCTATTTGTTGCTCAGGCTCAGGCAGGTTATGAATGCCAGGTAAATCCGCAGAATGACATTATTATTACGTCTCAATCCGTTCAGGTTGTGGGAGCAAGCGGCAATCTCCAGATTTCACCTGATGGTTCAGTTATCCGTGATGGTAAGAATCTGAACTTAAATACGGAACAACGTCGAAAAGCACAACGTTATCAGCAGGCTTTGCGGCAGGATTTGCCTTGGATTCAACAAGAAACCAGCAAACATCTGATAACTGCCCGTAAATCTTTGGACAAAGTGGTGGCAGATACTATGGGTAAAGACAGTAATGTGCGTAACCGGTTGTTTGATCTTGAATCAGGTCTTAATAAACAGATAAACCGAATTATTGAAACCCGCTCAGAGGGTATAGCATTTCATCATCAGGCGATTAAACAAGTTGAAAAAGAGAGCCGTAGTTTAATTGAACAGAGCCTTGGTGGAGTATTACAGGACAGTATTAATGAGATTGGAAATAAACAATTTAGCTTAAATGGCGATAATAATCAGGCATTGCAATCTTTGCTTGGTGGCTTGGGTGGATTGCAGAATAATCTGAAAGCTGAATGGAAAGCTCAGGAAGAAGATTTCCAGCGTTTTGGCAAAGAGGTTTGTGGTAGAGTCAGCGGCCTTGAACAACAAAGAATTGAATTACTGAATTCTATTAAGTAATTCCCAATAATTACAAATAAGAATCAATTTTAAATTGATTCTTATTTAGATTGACATATTTTTCCTGCCACCTAGAATGCGGATTGTTAATAATATCCTTTCTTGGAGCGCGATATATGAAAAAGATAATCCCTGTCGTTCTGGCTTCATTATTTGTTGTTGCAAGCCATTCCGCATTTAGTCAGACATCTGCTGTATTCACTCCAAATGTTGTCACAGCTCAGGCTGATGATAAGATTACAGTTAAACATCTCTCTGGTGAAACTGAGGTCAAAAGGGATCCTCAGAAAGTCGTTTTATTTGATTTCGGTACTTATGATTCATTAGCTAAATTAGGCTTGTCAGATCGGGTTGCTGCACTACCTACTGGTCATACGCCTGAATATCTCCGCAATAATTTGCCTAATGGGGTAGAAAGTGCCGGGGGTATAAAAGAGCCAAATTTGGAAAAATTGGCGCAAATTAAACCCGATCTGATCGTTATCACCGCCCGCCAAGGGCCTTTCTATGAACGTCTGTCAAAAATAGCTCCAACCATTAATCTGGGAACTGATAGTAAAAATTATCTGGTTTCAGTTGAAAGTAACCTGAAGTTATTAGGTGAGTTGTTTAATAAGCAAAATGAAGTGAAAGAGCAGATTGTTGAATTGGAAAAAACAATTGCTAAAGCTCAGGATAAAGCTAAAGTTTCTGGTGCTAAGGTTTTAGTATTATTGCATAACGCAGATAAATTAATGCTGAATAACCAGAGTGTCGTGTTTGATGTGGTTAAGGCACAGAAAGCGGAAGTGCCTATTCCGGTTGGTGAGGATAAAACCAAACGCATTATGGTGACTTCTGACATGATTGCTCAGGCCAATCCAGATGTGATTCTCATTATTGATCGCAGCGAAGCAATTGGTGCCGGTAAACTTGATAAAGCACAGTTTGAAGATGATAAAATAAAATCTACTTCAGCGTATAAGAATGGCAAAATCACTTACCTGAAATCTGATTTGTGGTATTTGTCGGGTGGTGGTTTGGAAAGTTTGACAGCACAAATTAAAGCTGTTGAGGATGCCATTTAATTATGCCGATTTTATTATGTTGAATTTGAGCAGTGATTGAAATTCTATAATGTGTTGTTTTAGAGCCTATCCCAGTAGTCTTAATGGGATAGGCTGTGAGTTTGACAGTTAATATTATCGGTGATTGTCAAATTTAATTCCAGATATTTATATTGGAAGGAATTTATAATAAATAACAAGTTGCTTCATGGTTAAATAAGATTGTAAATAAAGGTTTTATGAGATTTTAATTTTTTAAAATAGCAATTAATACGTTGATTGGTAATAAATGTTAGCTATTATCTATATGGATAAAGATAATTTTAGGGGGAATTGACAAATGCTTATGTTATTTATTTTTGGGCGTTGTTCGTTAATTCTCTTTCTATATGTTGACTTTTTATTGTTGAGTTAAATTATAAGTTGTTATTTTAATGTTTATGACTTAATTGAGTTGTGATTTATATGTTTTTTAATTTATGATTGCAGGAATATTATAAAAATATAACGATTTTCTGCCGATTATTAGCTTTCTTGATTCCAAAATTCTGCTTATTTAAGCACAGTTATTGATAAACTCGAAACCAACGGTGGTATCGAGTTTATCCACAAGATGATCTTTGTGAAGCTGAATTCTTCGGAGGTCATTCTGCGTTAAAGAAATAGCTCCAGTAATGAATTCAGGAACAGTTTTCCTTTCTGCGTAATTTGCCAGTGTGTTGTTGTTTCAGAGAGATAACCTGCGGCTAGGGCTTTATCAATTTGATTGCAGATTGAACTTTCCGATAATCCGGTGAAATCACTGAAATCTTGTTTTGGCATGGCTTCCAGTAAACGGAACCGGTTCATAAAAAATTCAAATGGCCGATCTTCATTTTCTACCTGATGCTGTTTATCCAGATAGCGCCCCTGCATATATCCGCGAGGATGTTTGGTTTTTACTGTACGCAGAATACGGCCATCTTCAAAGGTGATTTTTCCATGAGCGCCACAACCAATACCAAGATAATCGCCAAAACGCCAGTAGTTGAGATTATGCTGGCATTGATAGCCAGGCTTGGCATAAGCAGAAGTTTCGTATTGCTGGTAACCTGCTGCTGTCAGCAATTGATGCCCTTGTGAAAAAATATCCCACAAAGCATCATCATCAGGCAGAACCGGAGGACGGGAACCAAAGCTGGTATTCGGTTCAATAGTCAGTTGATACCACGAAAGGTGCGGTGGTGATAACGCAATTGCCTGACGTAAGTCATCCAGTGCTTCATCAAGGCTTTGGTTTGGCAAACCGTGCATCAAATCCAGATTAAAACTGCGTAGCCCCAGACTGGCGGCTAAATGTGCTGCTCGTTTGGCTTCATCCGGCCCGTGAATACGGCCAAGACGCACCAGTTTATCCGGGCTGAAACTCTGGACGCCAATGGATATCCGGTTAATGCCGGCTTGCTGATAACCACTGAAACGGTCAGCTTCCACTGTACCTGGGTTGGCTTCCATTGTAATTTCAGCTTGTGGCGATACCGGCAGGAGAGTACGAACACCATCCAGTAATTGTTGCATCCCTTGTGAACTGAGCAGGCTGGGGGTCCCACCACCAATGAAGATAGTGGTGATTTCCCGGTCGTTGACCATTGGCAGATCCGCTTTCAGATCTGCCAATAAATGGTCAACATATTCTTGATGTGGAACATCACCTTTCAATGCATGAGAGTTGAAATCACAATAAGGACACTTTTGTACACACCACGGAATATGGATATACAGACTCAGTGGTGGAAGTTTAAGCATTACGTAGTGTATCCAACATCATTTTCAGCGCTTGACCGCGGTGTGAAACAGTATTTTTTTGTTCACCACTTAACTCAGCCGCAGTACAGCCCAATTCTGGTATGTAGAAGATGGGGTCATAACCAAACCCGCCATTACCGGCAGGTTCACGGGCAATAACCCCCGGCCAGCGGCCATGAAATACCAGAGGCGTAGGATCTTCTGCGTGGCGCATATAAACCAGCACACAGTTAAACTGAGCCTGGCGTTGATCATCAGGAATATCTTTCATTGCATCCAACAGCTTTGCCAGATTTTGCTGATCGGTGGCATCTTCACCCGCATAACGGGCTGAATAGATGCCTGGGGCACCGCCAAGGATGTCGACGGATAAACCGGAATCATCAGCAATTGCTGGCAAACCGGTAACTTGTGCGGCGTGACGAGCTTTAAGAATGGCATTTTCAATAAATGTCAGCCCGGTTTCTTCAGCAGAATTTACGCCTAATTCAGTTTGAGCAACGATATCCAGACCAAAATCAGCCAGTAATTGCGCCAGTTCACGAACTTTTCCGGGATTGCCGGTTGCCAGAACAACTTTTTGCATTATTTTGAACCCAATTTAATTCTTATTTACTGTATCAGCCATGAGAGAACATCAGCACGGAGATAGTTCAGCGCGTAGAGGATCAAGATGACGATCATTGCGGAGAAATCAAGGCCACCCATCGCTGGGATAATGCGGCGGATAGGCGCCATTAATGGCTCTGTCAGTTGCATCAGAGCATAGTCAATCGGATTGCGGCCTTGGCTTATCCAGCTTAACAGAGCACGCGCCAGCACCAGCCAAAATACCAGCTTGCCTGCGGCTGTCAGCAGTTCAATTAACCCGATAGGGATGAAAAGCGTGAGGAAGGCAAACGCGCCGGTACTGAACCAGAGTTGCATGGTTAATTTAAGTAATACCAAAGCATAAGCTACAACAACGGAAGCGGTATCAAGCGGACCAATAGCCGGGAGCACACGGCGCAGTGGTCGAACGACCGGCTGAGTAATTTTCACGACAAACTGGGCAAATGGGTTGTAAAAGTCACAGCGGGCCCATTGCATCCATACTCGAAGTAATAAAACAACGATGTATAAATCCAGAACGGTGAACAGAATAAAAGTTAAAAATTGCATTTAGCAGCCCTGATAAAATTAAAATTGTTTTTCTATTTCCTGTGCGCGGCGAATAGCTGCCTGCATGGCACTGGATACGATTTCCGGCAATTTGCCTTCATAAAAAATGCGCAATGCTTCCGCCGTGGTACCACCTTTAGATGTTACCTGCTCGCGCAGGGTTGCAAAAGGGAGATCTGCATTTGATGCGGCCAGTGCCGCAGAACCGGTTGCTGTTTGCAAAACGATTTCACGGGCTGTTTCACTGTCAAAACCTAGGCGTTCTGCCTCCTGTTGCATTGATTCCATAAACAGGAAGAAATAAGCGGGTGCACTACTTGCTGTGGCGATAATATCATTGATGCCGTTTTCATCTTTTACCCAGTAGGTTTTACCGACGCTGTTCATCAATGCTTGAGTGAAATCACGGTCAGATTGACTGACTTGCTCAGGCGCGAATAATCCACTCAACCCCTGACCGACTAATGCCGGGGTGTTTGGCATGATACGAACAATGTTGAGTTTGTCTTGTAATAAAACCTTAAAGCGTGCAACAGAAATTCCTGTTGCGATAGACAGAACTAATTTGTTACTGAAATCTACCTGCTCCTTTAGCGGCTGGCAGGCATCTGCCATTACTTGCGGTTTTACCGCCATAACAACAACATCGGCTTCCTGTGCGCAGCGAATATTATCACTGCTGCTGTTGACGCCATACTCCTTTGCCAGTACATCGCGGCGAGCATTGCCAAGAGCGCAAACATTAATCAGTTCAGCAGGATAGCCTTCTTTTACCAATCCGGCAATGATGGCGTGAGCCATATTACCTGCACCAATAAAGGTAATTTTACGTTTTTCCATTAGATACCTCGTAGCATTGATATGGTTAATTTTGATACTGACGTGCACCGAAAATTGCCGTCCCGATCCGCACTAATGTGGAACCACAATTAATGGCGGCAGCCATATCATCAGTCATCCCCATAGAGAGGGTATCTATTTGAGGATATTGAGTTTTCAGGTTAAAGAAAGCCTGTTCCATTTGCCTGAAAACCACCAATTGGCGTTTGTAGTCGGGCTCCGGTGCGGGGATTGCCATTAAACCGCGTAGCTTCACATTCGGCAGTTTGCTGACTTCGGCTGCCAGAGTGGGGAGTTCAGCAAGTTGAATACCTGATTTGTTCTGTTCATCACTGATATTTATTTGAATAAGAATATTCAGTGGTTCCATTCCCTCTGGGCGTTGTTCGCTCAGACGCTGTGCTATTTTCAGGCGGTCAACGGTATGGCACCAGTTAAAATTTTCTGCCACCAGACGACTTTTATTAGACTGTAACGGACCGATAAAGTGCCATATCAAATCATTACGATTTGCAAAATAAGCAATTTTTTCTACCCCTTCCTGTACGTAATTCTCACCAAACTGGCGCTGATCGGCAACGATTGCTTTTTCGATATCTTCCACAGGTTTGGTTTTACTGACTGCAAGCAGAGTAATTTCTTCTGGAGAGCGTTCGCATTTCTGTGCGGCAACGGCTATGCGGGTCCTGACATCTTGTAAGTTTTGTTCAATATTGTTCATAGTGACTCAGGAGATTAAAAAATGAATATGGATAAATTAGTGGCCCTTAGTGTAAAGCATAATGCTTCTGATCTGCATCTTTGTGTTGGGCAAACTCCTGTATTACGTATAAATGGTGTGCTTTATTCACAAACTCAACTGCCATCTGTAAATAATACTTTGTTGGAAGAGTGGAGCAGGCAGTTTTTATCAGAATATCAGTTAGAACAGCTATCAGTTTGTGGACATGTGGATTTCGCGATGGAGACAGAAAGCCACCAACGATTGAGAGGCAATATTTTTCGTCAGCAATCGGGGCTGTCAGTTGTTCTGCGTTTAATTAGCTCTCAGTGCCCAACTCTGGAACAGCTAAAAGCACCTGAAATTGTCCGGGAAATGATTTTGCGGGAAGAAAGTGGATTGATTCTGGTGACCGGTGCCACAGGCAGTGGGAAATCGACAACCTTAACCGCCATTGTGGATATGCTGAACAGTCATTGTTGTCAGCACATTATTACATTGGAAGATCCTGTGGAATTTATTCACCACAGCCGCAATTGTCTGATACAGCAACGACAAATCGGATTGGATTCCTCCAGCTATCAGGAAGCGCTGAAAGGTGCTCTTCGGCAGGATCCTGATGTATTGCTGTTGGGTGAGCTACGGGATAAGGAGACAATACGTCTGGCATTAACTGCGGCAGAAACAGGGCATTTGGTATTTTCAACTTTGCATACCAGAGGCGCAGTACAGGCAATTGATCGGCTGGTGGATATATTTTCGTCGGAAGAAAAAGGATGGGTACGCAGTCAGCTTGCAGGGAGTTTGAAGGCTGTGATAGCGCAGCAATTGGTTGCTACGCAGGATGGAGGACGGATCGCCGTGTATGAAGTGTTGGTGATTAATCAGGCGGTCAGTCATCTGATACGGGAAGGAAAAAATCATCAAATAACAACGCTTATGCAGACCGGTGCTGCCAGTGGAATGCAAACCTATGAGCAAGGCTGGCAGCAGCGTAAATTACAGGGATTATTGGCAGAGTAGACGGAGGTTAACAGTTAATCGCTGTTGTTGGTTGATCCGCTGTTATTGTTAGCTGATAGCTTAATAGTGCTGCTCGAACCAGCTTTCCAGAATAATAACAGCAGATGCAGCATCGACTTTACCTTTATCTAAAGCTTTGTAGCCTCCACGGTCAAACAGATGAGCGCGGGCTTCAACCGTTGTCAGGCGTTCATCCTGGAGTTCAATTTGCACACCAAACCGGCCATGTAGCCGGTTTGCAAATTTACGTGCCTGTGCTGTTACAAGTTGCTCAGTGCCATCCATATTGAGGGGAAGACCAACAATAACCAGATCTGGCCGCCACTCTTTAAGTAATTTTTCGATTTGTTGCCAATTGGGGATACCATCTGTGGCTTTAAATGAGGTCAACGCTCTGGCGGTACCTGTAATTTCCTGCCCGATAGCGGCACCGATACTACGAGTGCCAAAATCGAAGGCCATTATTGTGCGGCTACTCATTTATGCATGTCCTGCCTGTGGGGCAATGTTATAGATATTGATGCCGAGCAAAGATGCGGCCTCACGCCAGCGATCTGCAATGGGTGAGTTGAAAATAATATGTGGATCAGCGTTTGCGGTTAGCCAGCTATTCTCCATTATCTCTTTTTCAAGTTGCCCCTTTTCCCAACTTGCATACCCCAGCGTGACTAGTATCTGTTTTGGTTGGCGTGGCGTGCCCAGGGTTTCAAGTACATCTTTGGATGTGGTAATCATCGTATCATCGGAAATTTTGATACTTGAACTGAAACCTGGTTGTGGTGTGTGCAATATAAAACCATGATCTTCAGCAAGAGGGCCGCCTGTCATGACCGGCTTGTTTAGGCTGATACTTTCATCCCGATCTTCTGGTGAGATTTTCAGTTTTTGTAGAACTTTCCGAACAGAGATTTGTTCAATTGGTTTATTTATCACCAATCCCATTGCCCCGTTTTCGTTGTGTTCACAAACGTAAACAACTGAGCGTTTGAAGTAGGAATCAGATAATGTGGGCATGGCGATAAGAAAATGATGCTGTAGATTCATTTTGTTTTTGGTAATTAACCTGGCTATTTAAGGATTATTTAGCCCACAG
The DNA here is from genome assembly GCF_042879375.1 of Photorhabdus sp. RM323S. Taxonomy (NCBI): domain Bacteria; kingdom Pseudomonadati; phylum Pseudomonadota; class Gammaproteobacteria; order Enterobacterales; family Morganellaceae; genus Photorhabdus; species Photorhabdus sp. RM323S. The sequence continues at coordinate 72,492 of NZ_JBHFKZ010000014.1, read as the reverse complement.
TATGTGGGCTAAAAGTGCAAATGACAAACCTTGACAGGAAAATTAACGAAAAGAGCTTTTTATTTCTCCAATCGTTTTTCAATCGCATTCATCAGCATGCCGGTTATTGAAATATCAGGGAAAACTGCTTCTATCTCGCGTGCGCAGGTTGGGCTGGTGACATTAATTTCGGTCAATCTGTCACCGATAATGTCCAGTCCAACAAAAATTAACCCTTTTTCTTTTAACGTTGGCGCAACAGCTCTGGCTATAGCCCAGTCACTTTCTGAAAGCGGGCGCGCTTCACCACGACCACCGGCAGCAAGGTTACCTCGGGTTTCTCCCTGGGCTGGAATGCGGGCCAGACAATAAGCAACAGGTTCACCATCGACAATTAATATCCGTTTGTCGCCTTCTTTTATAGCAGGTAAGAAATTCTGTGCCATGCAGAAGCGATTGCCGTGTTCTGTCAGGGTTTCAATAATCACACCAACGTTTGGATCATCTTTTTTCAGGCGGAATACAGATGCACCGCCCATGCCATCCAGCGGTTTAAAGATGACATCACCCTGTTTTTGATGGAATTCACGCAGGTGAGCCGCATTGCGGGTCACTAATGTATCCGGTGTTAAATCCGGGAACCAGGCTGTGAAGAGTTTTTCGTTACAATCGCGCAGGCTTTGTGGCTTATTGATGATAAGCGTGCCTTTCTCTTCAGCACGTTCCAGAATATAAGTGGCGTAAATGTATTCAGTATCAAATGGAGGATCTTTACGCATCAGGATGACATCCAATGTTTCCAGTGCCAGATCTTGTTCTCGCTCGAATTGATACCATTGTTGTGGATTGTTTTCTACCTGCAATAGGCGGGTACGGGCGCGGGCTTCTCCTTGGTATAGATAGAGATCGCTCATCTCCATATAATGAAGTTCCCAGCCACGGCGTTGTGCTTCCAATAGCATAGCAAAACTGGTGTCTTTCTTGATTTTGATGGATGAAATGGGATCCATCACTATGCCGAGTTTGATCATTCTTTCTCCTTAACCCAAATCGCCGAAACGCACTTGTAATGCAGTAATTGCGGTAAGCGCTGTCGTTTCTGTTCTTAAGACACGTGGTCCTAACAGGATATCAGTAAATTGGTAATTAGCTGTCATAGCAATTTCGTCTATTGATAAGCCACCTTCCGGACCAATCAGTAAGCGTACTTTTTCCACAGGTAAAGGCAGGGTGTTGATACTTTGGCTGGCGCGTGGATGTAAGTTTAATTTTAAGCTGCCATCATTTTCTGCACACCAGTGTGCAAGTTGCATCACCGGACGAATTTCAGGTATGCGATTACGGCAACATTGCTCACAGGCAGCAATGGCAATTTTTTGCCATTGCTGAAGTTTTTTAGCCAGCCGTTCTCCATCCAGTTTGACACCGCAGCGTTCAGAAATTAAAGGTGTAATAACATTCACCCCTAACTCTACAGATTTTTGAATGGTAAATTCCATTTTCTCACCGCGGGATATGACTTGTCCCAGATGCAGATTAAGTGGTGATTCGTTATCGGCAAGTTCACTATTGTTGATGTGAACTTTGACAGATTTCTTATTGGCTTCGGTAATTTCAGCATCGAAGATCTGATTACTGCCATCAAATAGTTGTAATTGTTGACCGTTACTCATTCTGAGTACCCGCCCGACATGGTTGGCTGCTTCATCACTCAAATAAGTTTCAGTGTTGGGTGTGAGTAATTCCGGGTGATAAATGCGGGGTATACGCATGTTTTTCTTTCCTTCCTGCGGGGTAGAGCTATACATAAGGCAATAAATAATGGTGCTATGATAAGGGAGGCTCAATCCAACTATCAAGCTATCTCTGATATGGATTTTTATCTCTGAATAAATGTTGCGAGTCTGCTCGCATATTTATCTCTTATTAGCATGTTTTATATTTATTTTGTTGTTTTAATGTGGTTTTTATTATTATCTTATTGTGTCGAAAATATAGTGGAAATTGCTTCTGTTATTCAGTTAAGGTGTTTTTAATATAATTGGTTGAAATTAAAGGTGTTTTGTTGGATGGGGTTTAATATAATGATTATTATTCTGGCTATTTCTATTGGAATAGTGTCAGGGATTACTTTAAATAAAATAATGTCTGTGTTTTCTGGGGTTGTTTATGGATATGAGAAAATATCTTTTTGTTATTTACAGGTTGAGTTAGTTACACTGTTTGTAACTGCTTTTTTTGTGATTTATTTTCCATTGAATTTTAATTTATATGTTGCTTTGATATTTATTTGGATGCTAATTATACTTTCTTTTATTGATATAAAAACCAAATTATTACCAGATATAATAAATTATCCACTTTTATGGTTAGGTTTATTATTGAATTTGAATCAAACTTTTGTGCCTATTGAACTCGCTGTAACAGGCGCGGTAGCGGGATATTTGAGTTTATGGTCGTTCTATTGGTTATTCAAAGTTATCAATCATAAAGAGGGAATGGGGTATGGTGATTTTAAGTTAATGGCGGCAGTTAGTGCTTGGTTGGGTGTTGGCGCAATTCCTTTATTAATGCTCCTGTCTTCACTGTTTGGCATTATTGGATGCTTGTGGATGTGGAAATTACGGGGAAATTATCAGGCACCTATCGCTTTTGGCCCCTATATAGCCATTTCTGCGATCATAATGCTTTATTTGAACTTACAGGGAATTGATGGATTATCGTGGATGGCACCCAATAACTGAATAAGGTATGGGCACCAGTAGTTAAACGGTGGTATTAAAACTGAGAGTGAATCAGTGCATCTTGCCAACGTTTTGGTTGTCCCAAATATTTATCAAGAGAAATAACAGATAGCTCGTTTCTGTCATTTTCCAGAATAAAAGTAGGGAAGCCTGAGCCGCTAACTTTTGCCAATAGTTCACGGCTGCTCTTGATATGCTGGAGACTTTCTGATTCATTATTCAGTGTCAGCTCTTGCTGGAATTGTTTTGAATCAAGCTGAAATTCATTTGCTAAATTCAATAATGTTTCAGTTTCGCTGACTTTTAATCCACGAACATAATGCGCTTTTTGTACTGCCAGTAACATTTCGACACCTTTACCAGCCAGCTTTTCTGCTGCAAGGATGGCTGATATTGGTGGTAATGAATCCATCATTAGTGATTTATCGTTTAACAGTGCGACATATTGTTCACTGAAAACTTGCCCGGTAAGATTTGCGATCCGTTTATCCTGACTCAGGATATAATCACGCCATGTGCTGTCTATTTGGCGTTTGTTATCTCCAGTTAGCATTCCGCCGCCATGCAATTTAATTTTCACATTTGTGGCCTCTTGCGCCGCTTGTATTAGAGCGGAAACGCCATAACACCAGCCACATAGGGGATCATAGATATAGTGCAGAGTCATTCCGGGCATATTTACTTATTCCTGAAAAAGAGTTAATTGACTTATTGAGGCCACTTCATTTCGCCTTTCAGCACTTTGGCACTTAGTTCGAGGCTGGATTTGTCTCCAAGTTTTGGATAATACTTTTCCATTGCGGCTATCAGCACTTTTGAATCTTTCGCTTTTGGTAATTCTTTCTCAAAAATAGCCAGGTATTTTTGAGTGAACTTGACCGATTGCAATGTCATTGGTGCGTTACCAATGAAATGTCCCGGAACCACAATGGTCGGTTTCAGTTCTTTGATACGATCCAACGTTTGCATCCAATTTTTGCGGGATTCTTTAGTCTGGGTATCTGCCATCCAGACATGAATGTTGCCTGAAACGGTGACGCCACCGACTACCGCTTTCAGTTTTGGTATCCAAACGAAAGTACGGTCAGCCGCGGGGCCATCAAGACCTTTGACGATCAGCTTTTCACCATCAACTGTAAAAGTGTTACCTTCCAATGGTTGCGGCACGATGACTTTTTTGGGTGCCTGTTCTTTCAGGACACCTCCCCAATAAGCCAGTTTGCCATCTTTGGTCTGGTTGATTTCTTTAATTGTTTCTGGTGATGCAATGACTTTTGCATTAGGGAACGCTTTGGTCAGCGTATCAAGACCAAAGTAGAAATCAGGATCGGACTGACTGATATAAATGGTTGTCAGTTTCTTGCCGGTACCCTTAATTCTTTTGACCAGTGCTTCGGCATCATTTTTTTGGAACTGAGCGTCGATCAGTACAACTTCTTTGTTACCACTAATGATTTCAGAAGAGACGGGAAAGACGCTTTTTTCGCCTGGATTGTAAACATCCAGTTTCAGATAAGCGGCTTGTGCCAGAGAAACAGTACCCAGAGAAAGGATACCGGCCAACGCAATATTTAATGTTGTTTTGCGAGTCATGATTGAATTCCTGATGTTGTGTCAACGGGGTTTATAATAAGTTGCGTTTTTCGATGGAAAAACCGCATAATTGGCAATTATTTGTTGCATAAATCGAGCTAATTGATGGATAGAGTCACTGCTGCGCAAGTGTTCACTATAATTGTAGAACAAGGCAGCATGATTGCTGCATCAGAACGGTTAGATATGTCGCGGGCAATGGTATCTCGCTATTTAGCTGAAATGGAAAAATGGGCAGGAGTACGCCTATTGCACCGTACAACGAGAAAGATCAGCCTGACATCGGCAGGAGAGATCGCCTATCAGCGCAGCCGTAAATTGTTGCAATTGGCAGAGGAGATCCCCGTTCATCAGCCAGAAGCCGCTCAGGAGCTGAGTGGCCTTTTACGGATAAGCAGTTCTCAGTCTCTGGCTATGAGCGCACTGTCTGTGGCTATTCCTGAGTTTATGCAAATTTATCCTCAGATAGCTATTGATATGCAGATGAGTAATAAGGCAATAAATTTGGTTGAAGAGCGGATAGATTTGGCGTTACGGATCACGAATAATCTGGAACCGAATTTGATTGCCAGACCATTGTCGACTTGTCACTCTGTTATTTGTGCTGCCCCTTCCTATCTGGCGGGAAAAATGATCCCACAAAAGCCGGCTGATTTGGCATTGCATAACTGTATGACTTACAACTTCTTTGGTAAAAGTCTTTGGTTATTTGAACGTCAGGGGGAAAAATATTCTGTTCCTGTTAGCGGCACTTTGAGCGCTAATGAATCCATTGTTTTAATGGAAGCAACATTGCAAGGTGCGGGAATGGCTATGCAACCTTATTATTCTGTTGCTTCTCATCTGGCATCAGGAAAACTGATTCAGTTGTTGCCGGAATATCAACCTCAGGCCATGGGTATTTATGGTATTTATGCCAGTCGTCAAAATATGCCGGCAACGCTCAGGGCATTACTCGATTTTTTGGTGAGATGGTTTGCTTCTTCGCCATACTGGCAAAAGCTAATGCTGAAAAGCTGACTTCAATTTCTGAGGAAACAGGGCAATCTGTGCTTTCAGGTGTCCAATAAAAGTATCGACTGGGGCGGAAGAAGGGCGGTGAATGGGCTTGATCAGGCTGACAGTAAAAGGAATGTTAATACTAAACGGGCGGGCGCATATTTCAGCTTCGCCGTGGTAGTCCAGATAATCGAGTACGGTCAGCGGGTTGACAATAGAAACGCCGATACCTTCCCGCACCATTGCACATACTGATGCGGCACTGTGAGTTTCCATAATCATGCGACGGTTAATATGGTGCTCTGCGAATATTCCATCAATCAGTTGACGGTAGCTGTCTGTTATCGAAAGGCTGATGAAATGTTGTCCACTGAAATCTTCTGGAGTCAGTAATAATTTATGACTGAGCGGATGAGCGGCGGGCAATACGCAAATTTCATTCAGTGTGATCAGTGTTTCTCTTTGTGTACCGGGTGGTGTTTGCAAATGTTCGGTCAGGCCAAGGTCATGACGTTGAGCTGAGAGCCACTCTTCCAATAGCGGTGATTCCTGAGGAATGATGGTTAAATTAGCATCAGGGTATTGGCGAGTGAAGTGGTGACAAACTTTAGGTAACAAGGATTGTGAAAATACCGGCAGGCAAGTAATAGAAAGTTGAGCGTGTTGGAATTTGCGGATACTGTCAGCCGCATTCATTATTCTTTCAAGTCCATAATAGGAGCGCTCAACTTCTTCAAAAAGGCGTAATCCTTGTGCTGTCGGATGCAGGCGGCCCTTTACCCGGTCAAACAGTTTGAATTTTATCAGATGTTCAAATCGTGCCAATTCACGGCTGACCGTCGGTTGTGACGTTTGTAATAAAACAGCCGCTTCTGTCAGATTTTTGGTCGTCATTACCGCATGGAAGATTTCAATATGACGCCATGAACAAAAAGACATAGATGATTCCTTCAGATGATAACGCTATATCACAGATGAATAGACTATAGCGAAACAGATATTTTTATTCCTGTTTTTTACTGCCAATAATGGGTTATCTGCTGATTTTGTGAGAGAAACCCTAATGAGTACCTTTATCCGCAATAGTTGTTCTGATCTGATACCCGAAAATCTAAGCTGTCTGCCAGAAACTTATGGTGCTCCGTTATGGGTTTATGATAGCGAAACGATTACTCAAAGAATCAAGATGTTAAGTCAGTTTGATGTGGTCCGGTTTGCGCAGAAGGCTTGCTCTAATACTCACATTTTGCGCCTTATGCGTGAATACGGTGTGAAAGTTGATGCAGTTTCACTGGGTGAAATTGAGCGTGCTTTATGGGCTGGCTTTAGTCCAGGCCGAGATATGGCAGAAATCGTTTTTACTGCTGATTTGATAGATATAGCAACGCTTAACCAGGTAACTGAACTGGATATTCCGGTTAATGCGGGTTCTATTGATATGCTGGAGCAGATTGGTCAATGTAAAAAAGGGCATCCGGTATGGTTGCGGATTAACCCTGGATTTGGTCATGGTCATAGCCAGAAAACCAATACTGGTGGTGAAAACAGCAAACATGGTATTTGGTATCAAGATCTCTCACAGGCAATTGGGAAAATTCGGCATTATGGATTGAAATTGCTTGGTTTGCATATGCATATCGGCTCTGGTGTTGATTATCAGCATCTTGCCAGTGTGTGTGATGCAATGGTTGAACAGGTTATTCTCTGTGGTGAAGATATTCAGGCAATTTCAGCCGGCGGTGGTTTATCTACTCCTTATCGGCAGGGGGATGAACAGATCAATATCGCTCACTATTTTGGGTTGTGGGATGATGCCCGTAAAAGAATTGAGCAACATTTAGGCCATAGCGTTATGCTGGAAATTGAACCTGGGAGATTTCTGGTTGCCGAATCCGGCATTCTGATGACAGAAGTTCGGGCTGTTAAACAGATGGGAAGCCGTCATTATGTGCTGGTGGATGCGGGATTCAATGACTTAATGCGTCCGGCAATGTATGGCAGTTATCACCATATCTCGGTTTTGCCTGCTGATGGACGTCAACTTGAACAGCTGCCATTACAGGAAACATTAGTCGCAGGTCCGTTATGTGAATCAGGTGATGTTTTCACACAGGTTGAGGGTGGTGGGGTTGCGCCAAGAATGTTACCGCCTGTTCAGGTTGGGGATTATCTGGTTTTCCATGATACCGGTGCTTATGGTGCGTCAATGTCTTCTAATTACAATAGTCGTCCGCTGATCCCGGAAGTGTTGTTCATAAATGGTAAACCTCAATTGATTCGCCGTCGTCAAACGATTGAAGAGTTATTAACGCTGGAAGAGGTATCTTTTACATCTGTGCTGTGAAATATGGGGCGATACTTTAAGGTATCGCCCTGTGATTACGTTCATTCTTTCGTTATCAGCAGTATCAGGCTGCTTGCGTTCTTGGCTTTTCGACTGGAGCAGGAACAGCCAACACTTCTGGTTCAAACTCATCGACATTAATAGAACGCAGACGGCTTGCTTCAGCGCGTTTCAGAATTTCAGCCTCGTCTTGCGAAATCTTATGCTCTGCCAGTGCCTGTTCCGCCAGTTTATCCAGGCGGGTAAAGCTAAGGCGTTTACCTGCTTCACGGCTCAGGCGGGCGTGGATCGGCTCTGCGGCAATAATATCGTGCAAAGCTTCTTCCAATAATCCGTGAGGATTATGTTCGGTCGGTGTCAGGAACTGACCACGACCGATGCGATCACGGGTAGCTGAAGGTTGTTGTAAGAGCTGCGCCAGTTTGTGATCCAGACGGTCAGATGGGGCTGAATGTACACGTCCTAATGGGAAGACAATAGCACGCATCAGACCTGCAACCAGACGGTTCGGGAAGTTACGCAGTAAATTATCTATCGCCTGTTCTGCCTGATACAAGCTATCCTGAACGGCCCACTGGACTAGCGGTAAATCTTCTTTTTGACGACCTTCATCTTCATAACGCTTCAAGGTCGCTGAAGCCAAATATGCTTGACTCAGAACGTCGCCAAGACGGGCGGAGACACGTTCACGACGTTTCAGGCTGCCACCTAGTACCCCCATTGCCACATCTGATAATAGCGCAAGGTTGGCACACTGGCGGTTTAATTGCTGATAGTAACGGCGGGTTGCATCATTAACCGGTGTGCTGCTGGTGCGGCCATTGGTCAGGCCAAGCCAGAAACTGCGTAACAGGTTACTGGCAACGTGACCGAGGTGGCTAAACAATGCCTTATCAAAATCTTTAATACGGTTATTTTCAACCGCAGCCATTTCATTAAGTACATAAGGATGACAGCGAATAGCTCCCTGACCATAAATAATCATGTTGCGGGTCAGAATATTGGCACCTTCAACGGTAATGGCGATAGGTGCGCCCTGATAAGCGCGGGCAAGGAAGTTGGATGGGCCAAGGCAAATACCTTTACCACCAGCAATATCCATTGCGTCAATAACCGAACGCTGGCCTCTGTGAGTACAATGATATTTCACAATCGCCGATAATACGGAGGGCTTCTCGCCCAGCATGATACCTGTTGTCGCAAGCGTTGAAGCGGCGTCCATCAGATAGGCGTTACCGGCAATACGTGCCAGCGGCTCTTCAATCCCTTCCATTTTACCAATTGGCATTTTGAACTGACGGCGAATATAAGCGTATGCGCCAATCGCCATAGCAACGCTTTTCACCCCCCCGGTTGCGTTTGACGGCAGGGTGATGCCACGGCCAACAGACAGACATTCAACCAACATCCGCCAGCCTTGTCCGGCCATTTTCGGTCCACCGATGATATAGTCGATAGGTACAAAAATATCTTGACCGCGAGTCGGACCATTCTGGAATGGAATGTTCAGCGGGAAATGGCGATGACCAATTTCGACTCCTGGTACATTTGTCGGGATCAATGCACAGGTAATGCCTAACTCTTTTGTATCGCCCAGTAAATTGTCAGGGTCAGACAGTTTGAAAGCCAGACCAAGTACGGTGGCGATAGGGGCAAGGGTGATGTAACGTTTGTTCCAGGTTAGACGCATACCCAGAATTTGTTCGCCTTGCCATTCTCCCATACAAACTACGCCGGTATCCGGGATTGATCCTGCATCAGAGCCGGCTTCCGGGCTGGTCAAAGCGAAACAAGGGATCTCTTCACCACGGGCAAGTCCTGGTAGATAGCGGTTCTTTTGTTCGTCGGTGCCATAATGCTGTAATAATTCACCTGGGCCGAGGGAGTTTGGTACACCTACGGTGATGGCCAGAATGCCGGATGTCCCCGCCAATTTTTGCAATACCCGTGCTTGCGCATAAGCTGAAAATTCCAGGCCGCCATATTCTTTTTTAATAATCATGGCAAAGAAGCGGTGTTCTTTCAGGTAGTTCCATAACTCAGGTGATAAATCGGCAAGTTCATGGCTTATCTGGAAATCATTGGTCATGCGGCAGACTTCTTCTACCGGTCCATCCAAAAATGCTTGTTCTTCCGCGGTTAACTGAGGCTTTGGATAATCATGTAGTTTTTTCCAATCGGGTTCACCGCGGAACAGTTCGCCTTCCCACCAGGTAGTGCCGGCATCAAGCGCTTCTTTTTCCGTGCGGGATAGACTTGGCATCACCTTACGGAAGGCTTTTAATGCCGGAACAGTAAATAAGGAATGACGCATTGGCGCAAAATTCAGCGGGAATAGAATGATGGCCATGGGTAGCAACATCCAGTAGCTCCATGCATCAATAGCGCCCATTAAGGCGGTATAGACGAGGAGCAGTAGGCTGCTGAGGCTGAGATTGACTTTGTGATAACAAAGTATCCCAATCAAGACTAAAAATAGAATGATACTCAATGTGGTCATAATAAAAGCTCCTGGTTAATCTCAGGGTCGGGTAAGTCATCAGAGGTCTGACCTGTTGGTGTTCTTCTCTTTTTAGACCAGGAAACTGTTTTTAGCAATATATTTACATCTTAATTACAATGTAGCTCACAAACTCGTGGTAATCGGGAGTGGATTAATTTCCCTAAAATGGGATGGCGTCTTCTTTCAATACTCTTGATCCGGTAAACTGCCATTCGGCATAACATTAAAGATTACCTGACTGAAATGAGGAACCTATGTATCAAAACCTGATCCGTAGTGAATTGAGCGAAGCCGCAGATACGCTGGCAAAGTTTTTAAGTGACGATGCAAATATTGAAGCGATTCAAAAAGCGGCGGTATTACTGGCTGATTCATTTAAAGCGGGTGGCAAGGTACTGTCTTGCGGTAATGGTGGTTCGCACTGTGATGCAATGCATTTCGCGGAAGAATTGACAGGCCGTTACCGTGAAAACCGTCCGGGCTATCCGGCGATTGCGATTTCTGATGCCAGCCATCTTTCCTGCGTCAGTAATGATTTTGGTTATGAATTCGTTTTTTCCCGTTATGTGGAAGCGGTCGGGCAAGTAGGGGATGTCTTGCTGGGTATCTCCACTTCCGGTAATTCCGGCAATATTATCAAAGCCGTTGAAGCTGCCCGTTTAAAAGGCATGAAAGTGATTACGCTGACAGGTAAAGATGGCGGTAAAATGGCCGGTGTGGCGGATGTGGAAATTCGTGTCCCACATTTTGGCTATGCAGATCGTATTCAGGAAATTCATATCAAAGTTATTCATATCCTGATTCAACTTATTGAAAAAGAGATGGTTAGAGCTTGATTTTACCGGCTACAGAGGTGGGCAATGTGTGAGTTACTTGGCATGAGTGCAAATGTGCCAACAGATATCTGCTTTAGTTTAGGTGGTCTGATTCAGCGTGGCGGTCATACCGGGCCTCATAAAGATGGTTGGGGGATCACTTTCTATGAGGGGCGGGGCTGTCGCACATTTAAAGATCATCAACCAGGTTGCCATTCACCCGTTGCCCGTTTTGTACAAGAGTACCCGATTAAATCCAGAGTGGTGATTTCGCATATCCGGCAGGCTAACCGGGGTAATGTGGCGTTGGAAAATACCCACCCTTTTATCCGTGAGATGTGGGGGCGCAATTGGACCTATGCCCATAATGGGCAACTTAAGGGTTATCGGCGGCTTGAAACCGGTCAATATCGGCCTGTCGGGCAAACTGACAGCGAACATGCTTTTTGCTGGATTTTACATCAACTTTCACAAAAATATCCAAGGACTCCCTCTAACTGGCCTGCGGTTTTTCGTTTTATTGCTTCACTGGCGGATGAACTCAGGAAAAAAGGTGTATTCAATATGCTGCTGTCAGATGGGTGTTTTGTGATGGCATATTGTTCAACCCATCTTTATTGGATTACCCGTCGTGCGCCGTTTGGCAAAGCAAAACTTTTGGATCAGGATGTTGAAATTGATTTCCAACAGCACACTCAGCCGGATGATGTCGTTTCTGTCATTGTGACTCAACCTTTAACTGGCAATGAGTCCTGGAACCGGATTGAGCCGGGTGATTATGCGCTATTTCATCTTGGTGAGCGCATATCGTGATTGATTCTGCAAAGATGGCGATTTATAAGGTGTTGAGTTAACCGAATATTGACCATTGATGACGTTAATCGCTGCCGGCCGGTTATTTTTGACAAAATACTCATAGGCCGGTTGTAATTGCAGCCAAAATAGATAATGGGAGGATGAGCGGTGGCGTAACATGTTCTTCGGTGTCATTCTGAATGGATAAATGCTGATATCAATTTCACACTGTCCGCGCAATAATGCACTTTCTGCATAATGGTAAATCTCATCCATGTAACCGTTAGTCATCGCGTAACAACCGACAGATTTACACTCGCCGTGGATCATTAAATGGTTGCCGGAGTAGCCTCTGGATTTATCGTATTCATTTGGAAAACCGAGATTAATAGATCGGTAATACCGACTATTTGGATTTAGCTGACTGGTTTTTACACGATAAAAACCTTCTGGGCTTTTCAAATCACCTTCTGTGGTTTTAGGGCCGAGGCCACCAGAGTAATTGCAAATGGGGTAGCTTTTAGTCAGTTGGTAGTTTCCATGATTATTTTTAGTGTAAAGCTCCAGTATCCGCTCCTCTTTGAATATTTGGATAAAGATGGGATATCCGGGTGGCGTGGGGGAGCCTTGCTTAAGTTGAACTAAAGTATCCTGAGCATAGACAGGTAGGAATGAACTAAAAAACAACAATGTTATTGCAGCAAAAGCAGCAGTTTTTTTCATGTGACTACCGTATAGAGATGTCGTGGGCTAACCTAGGATTTAGCTTAAGGTTGCCATGAGTGTTCGATTTTGTGAATAAAAAATAATAACCATGATTTTATCCTGCAAAGTGATTGCAAGATCAAAAAATAATCAGTTGTCGGGAAAGGTGATACAATAGTTCGCTTTTTGCGATCTGTTGATTGTTCAGGGCCAAAATTATTCCTGTTTGCTTGAACTAAATCACTTGATTAGTCAGACAGTCGAAAGAGGGAGATGTTAAAATTGCCGCCCTGAGATTAAAAGAAAATCGTAACAATTATCGGAGAATTATAACCTGGGCACGATTCGTGACTTAAGGGGTTTTTTATAGAGTGGCTATGTTACCACCAGGTAATCTGTAGCATATGATTTAATTGATAAACTTGTGCAAATCTTATGATTAAAATTAAAAAAGGACTCGACCTCCCGATTGCAGGAGCGCCTGCTCAAGTGATAGAAGACGGTCCGACGATTCGCCATGTAGCACTGCTGGGTGATGAGTATGTTGGAATGCGTCCTTCTATGTTGGTTAAGGAAGGTGAGCATGTTAAGAAAGGCCAGATTCTTTTTGAAGATAAAAAGAATCCAGGGGTAGTTTTCACCAGTCCGGCCTGTGGGCAGGTCGTTGCGATTAATCGTGGTGAGCGACGTGTTTTTCAGTCAATTGTGATTGAGATAACTGGAGACGAGCAGGTTGATTTTGACCGTTATGATCGTTGCCAACTTGCTCAGTTATCCCGGGAACAAGCAGAAAAGAATCTGATTGATTCTGGGTTATGGACTGCACTGCGTACTCGCCCTTACAGTCAAAGCCCGGCTCTCGGCTCCTCGCCGAAAGCAATTTTTGTAACAGCAATGGATACCCAGCCTCTGGCTGCAAATCCACAGGTGGTTATCGCTACCGAGGAAGAGGCTTTTGTTGATGGTCTGAATGTGCTGACCAGATTAACCGAAGGTAAAGTTCATGTTTGCCACGGTGCAGGAAGTTTGCCGAATGCCGGTAATAATGCACAAATCACTTATAATCAGTTCTCTGGTCCACATCCTGCGGGACTTGCTGGAACTCACATCCACTTTATTGAACCCGTCAGTGCGACAAAAACGGTATGGCACCTGGGGTATCAGGATGTGATTGCTATCGGTAAGTTATTCACTACCGGCACACTTTATACTGACCGGGTTATAGCACTGGCAGGGCCACAAGTTGAGAAGCCGCGTCTTATACGCACCCGCTTGGGTGCAGACCTGCTTGAGTTGACTCAGGATCAATTGAACGCGGGTGAAAACCGTATTATTTCAGGCTCTGTATTGTGTGGTACGCAGTCAGATGATGCTCATCACTATCTTGGACGTTTCCACACCTTAGTTTCTGTTTTGCGTGAAGGCCGCGAAAAAGAGCTGTTTGGTTGGATCATGCCGGGCACCGATAAGTTTTCTGTTACTCGAACTACTATTGGTCATTTCCTGAAGAATAAGCGTTTTGCTTTTTCAACCACGATGAATGGTGGTGAACGCTCTATGGTGCCAATCGGTAACTATGAGCGTGTTATGCCTTTGGATGTGATGGCAACGCATTTGCTGCGGGATCTGCTTGCAGGTGATACCGATAGTGCTCAGGCACTGGGTTGTCTGGAGTTAGATGAGGAAGACTTGGCGCTTTGTACCTATGTCTGTCCCGGCAAATATGAATATGGTCCGGTACTGCGTGAAGTGCTGACTAAGATTGAGCAGGAAGGATGATCCATGGGCCTGAAAAACTTGTTTGAAAAAATTGAGCACCACTTTGAGCCCGGGGGAAAATTAGAAAAATATTACCCGTTGTATGAAGCGATAACGACGATTTTCTATACATCAGGTACCGTTACTTCTGGCCGTGCCCATGTCCGTGACGCTATCGATCTAAAACGTATGATGATCACAGTATGGCTGGCGGTATTCCCGGCAATGTTCTGGGGAATGTATAACGTAGGTCAACAGGCGCTACCTGCACTGCATCATTTATACAATGGTGCAGAATTGCAACAATTGCTGGCATCTGACTGGCACTATCGTGTTGCTCAACTCCTTGGTGCCTCACTGACACCTGATGCGGGTTGGGGCAGTAAAATGTTGCTTGGGGCAACTTATTTTTTGCCTATTTACGCGGTTGTATTTGTTGTTGGTGGCTTCTGGGAAGTCCTGTTCGCCATTATCCGTAAACATGAAATTAACGAGGGATTCTTCGTTACCTCTATTCTGTTTGCGTTGATTGTTCCGCCAACAATTCCCCTGTGGCAGGCGGCGCTGGGTATTACATTTGGTGTTGTGATTGCGAAAGAGGTCTTCGGCGGTACCGGTCGTAATTTCCTGAACCCGGCATTGGCTGGTCGTGCTTTCCTATTCTTTGCTTACCCTGCACAAATTTCAGGTGACTTGGTATGGACTGCGGCTGATGGTTTTTCCGGGGCGACCCCGTTGTCTCAGTGGGCTGCTGGTGGTAGCCAAGGATTAGTGAATACCGTTACCGGTCAGCCTGTTACCTGGATGGATGCTTTCATTGGCAATCTTCCGGGTTCTATTGGTGAAGTTTCTACGCTGATGATTTTCATCGGTGGGGCAATCATTCTCTTTACCCGCATTGCTTCATGGCGCATTGTCGCTGGTGTCATGTTGGGGATGGTCGCAACTTCCTATCTGTTTAATGCTATCGGTTCAGACACTAACCCGTTGTTTGCTATGCCGTGGTATTGGCACATGGTTCTGGGTGGTTTCGCTTTTGGTATGATTTTTATGGCGACAGATCCGGTATCCGCCTCATTTACCGATAAAGGTAAATGGTGGTACGGCATTCTGATTGGTGTGATGTGTATTCTGATCAGGGTCGTTAACCCGGCATACCCGGAGGGCATGATGCTGGCGATTTTGTTCGCCAACCTGTTTGCGCCATTGTTTGATTATCTGGTAGTACAAGCCAATATTAAGCGGAGAAAAGCCCGTGGCTAATGATAAACAAAAAAATAATGACAGCATCGGCAGAACGTTTATCGTTGTTTTTGTGCTCTGCCTCGTTTGTTCAATTGTTGTAGCAGGCTCGGCGGTAGGGCTGAAATCTCAGCAACAGGAACAAAAACTGCTGGATAAACAGCGTAACATTCTTGATGTTGCCGGGTTATTAACCCCCCAAATGAGTGCTGATGAGCTTAAAGAAACGTTTAAAAGTCGTATTAAAGCTGAATTACTGAATCTGGATACGGCAACGCTTGAAAAGAGTCATGGCAAGTTTAACCTGAATGATGCGTTGCGCAGTGATGATACCAGTATTGCATTGCCTCCTGAGAAGGATCTGGCGAAAATCCGCCGTCGCGCCAATATGGCGGAGATCTATCTGGTGAAGGATGAACAGGGTAAAACCAGTGAAATCGTTCTGCCTGTTTATGGCTCTGGTCTGTGGTCTGTTATGTATGCCTTTATCTCTGTTGATGTGGATGGCAAAACCGCCCGCGGAATTACCTATTATTCACACGGAGAAACCCCAGGGCTGGGTGGTGAGGTTGATAATCCGCAATGGCGTAAAAAGTGGATAGGTAAAAAACTGTATAACGATGAAGGCCATCCGGCGATCAAAATTGTCCGTGGTGGTGCTGCTGCCGATAATCCTTATGGTGTTGATGGCTTGTCTGGTGCGACTCTGACCTCTGCTGGTGTGCAGAATATGTTTGATTTTTGGTTAGGCGATAACGGTTTTGGTCCGTTCCTGAAAAAAGTACGCGAAGGAGCGTTGAAAGATGGCTGATAGTAAAGAAATAAAACGCGTCCTGCTTGGGCCATTATTGGATAACAACCCGATTGCATTGCAGGTTTTGGGGATCTGTTCCGCGCTGGCTGTAACAACCAAACTGGAAACTGCGTTGGTGATGACAATCGCTGTGACGTTGGTTACCGCATTTTCTAGCTTTTTTATCTCATTGATCCGTCATTACATCCCCGGCAGTGTACGGATCATTGTACAGATGGCAATCATTGCATCATTGGTTATCGTCGTAGACCAAATTTTACAGGCATATGCTTATGAGATTTCCAAGCAATTGTCTGTATTCGTTGGTCTTATCATCACTAACTGTATTGTCATGGGGCGTGCAGAAGCCTATGCCATGAAGTCTCCCCCTATTGAGAGTTTTATGGATGGTATCGGTAATGGGCTGGGTTATGGCGTTATTCTGGTACTGGTTGGTTTCCTGCGTGAGTTGTTTGGCTCTGGCAAATTGTTCGGTATTACCGTTATGGAATCCGTACAGAATGGTGGCTGGTATCAGCCTAATGGCTTGTTCCTGTTGGCACCCAGCGCGTTTTTCATTATTGGTATGCTGATTTGGGGTCTGAGGACTTTGAAACCGGCGCAGGCTGAGAAGGAGTAACTGACAACATGGAACATTTTATAAGCCTGTTTGTTCGTGCCGTCTTTATTGAGAATATGGCGTTGGCTTTCTTCCTCGGTATGTGCACTTTTTTGGCCGTATCGAAAAATGTCACCACAGCGTTTGGTTTAGGTATTGCAGTAACGGTGGTTCTTGGGATCTCTGTTCCTGCCAATAACCTCGTTTATAACTTTGTCTTGCGTGACAGTGCATTGGTTGAAGGGGTTGATCTCAGCTTCCTGAACTTTATTACTTTTATCGGCGTGATTGCGGCATTAGTGCAGATTCTTGAAATGATCCTCGATCGTTATTTCCCTTCACTCTATAACGCGCTCGGCATCTTTTTGCCACTGATTACGGTTAACTGTGCAATTTTTGGTGGTGTTTCTTTCATGGCGCAGCGTGACTATAACTTTTCTGAATCCATCGTATATGGCTTTGGTTCCGGTATAGGCTGGATGCTGGCAATTGTTTTGCTGGCTTCTATCCGTGAAAAAATGAAATATGCTGATGTTCCGGCAGGTCTGAAAGGATTGGGGATCACCTTTGTCACCACGGGTTTGATGGCATTGGGTTTTATGTCCTTCTCTGGTGTGCAGTTATAAAGGCGAGAAGCGTTCATGGATATAATAATTTTAGGCGTAGTGATGTTTACCCTGATTGTGTTGGTACTAACGGCCCTGATTTTGTTCGCAAAATCAAAGTTAGTTAACACCGGGAATATTAAAGTTGAAGTTAACGGCGATCCGGAAAAGAGTTTTACCGCTCCTGCCGGTGATAAGTTGCTGAATATGTTATCAAGCCAGGGCATTTTTGTCTCTTCTGCCTGTGGTGGTGGTGGCTCTTGTGGTCAGTGCCGTGTAAAGATTAAAGATGGTGGTGGCGATATTCTGCCAACAGAGCTTTCTCACATTAGTAAGCGTGAAGCAAAAGAGGGTTGCCGTCTGGCTTGTCAGGTTAATGTAAAACAGGACCTGAAAATCAAATTACCGGAAGAGATATTTGGTGTTAAGAAATGGGAGTGTGAAGTTATCTCCAACGATAACAAGGCCACTTTCATCAAAGAGCTAAAACTGAAAATCCCTGATGGGGAAGTCGTGCCTTTCCGTGCTGGTGGCTATATTCAGATTGAAGCTCAACCACATATTGCTCGTTACTCAGATTATGATGTGCCGAAAGAATACCGTGAAGATTGGGATAAATTTAACTTGTTCCGTTTTGTTTCTGAGGTGAAAGAGCCGACAGTTCGTGCTTACTCAATGGCGAACTACCCAGAAGAACACGGCATTATCATGCTTAACGTTCGGATTGCGACGCCACCGCCAAGGGATTCGCAAGCGCCGCCGGGAATTATGTCTTCTTATATCTGGTCACTGAAATCCGGTGATAAAGTGACTATTTCTGGTCCATTCGGTGAATTTTTTGCAAAAGATACTGATGCGGAAATGATTTTCATCGGTGGTGGCGCGGGTATGGCACCTATGCGTTCTCATATTTTTGATCAACTTAATCGATTGAATTCAAAACGTAAGATCAGCTTCTGGTATGGTGCTCGTTCTAAACGTGAAATGTTCTATACCGAGGATTTCGATCAGCTGGCGGCTGAAAATGAAAACTTTACCTGGAATGTGGCGCTATCTGATGCATTGCCTGAAGACGACTGGGATGGTTACACCGGCTTTATCCATAACGTTTTGTTTGAAAACTATTTAAAGGACCATCCGGCACCGGAAGATTGCGAATTCTACATGTGTGGACCTCCGGTAATGAATGCCGCAGTGATCAAGATGTTAAAAGATCTTGGTGTTGAGGATGAAAACATCATGCTGGATGATTTCGGTGGCTGATAGGCCATAAACAGTTTGATTTAATGCTGGCGCCCACAAATTGTGGGCGCTGGTGGTTCAGGAAGGGTAATGAATTGTGCGTAAAAAGATAAGTAGCTGGATAGCGTTAATGTTTGCAGTACTGTTGTTGGCAGCATGTGATGGTCAGGAGCAGCAAAATATTCATGGGCAAACGATGGGGACTTATTACGCCATTAAATTTGTCACTGGCTCGTCGGCCCCCTCGCCAGAAATTTTGCAAAAAGAGATTGATCGTTTGCTGGAAGAGGTTAACGACCAGATGTCAACTTATCGTCCTGATTCTGAATTGAGTCGTTTTAATCAAAGTCGTGAAATTAACAAGCTATTCCCTGTATCACCGGCGACAGCAAAAGTGGTCAAAGAAGCGATCCGTATTAATAGATTAACGGATGGTGCATTGGATGTAACAGTGGGGCCGTTGGTGAATTTATGGGGTTTTGGCCCTGAAGGCCGTGTGACGAAAGCACCTTCTGAAAGTGAACTGGAAAAACGTCGTGAATGGACGGGGATTGAGAAGCTGGCGGTGGAAGGCAATAATCTGATTAAAACAGTGCCGGAGCTGTATATCGATTTGTCATCTATCGCTAAAGGCTATGGTGTAGATGTTGTTGCTGAATATCTGGAATTGCAGAATATCAACGATTACATGGTTGATATTGGTGGTGAAGTTCGTACATCAGGCCATAATGGTAAAGATCTGCCGTGGCGGATTGCGATTGAAAAGCCTTCTGATACCGGAATGGAACAAAGTGCTCAGGAGGTGATAACGCCTGGAAATATGTCGATTGCTACTTCTGGCGATTACCGTAACTATTTTGAACAAGATGGTGTGCGCTATTCACACACGATTGATCCAAAAACAGGTGATCCTATTTCGCATAATCTGGTCTCTATTACTGTAGTTGCACCGGTTTGCATGAGTGCTGATGGGCTTTCTACCGGGTTGAATGTGTTAGGGCCGGAAAAAGGATTGAAAGTTGCAGAAAGCTTGAATATCCCGGTTTTTATGATTGTAAAGACAAAAAATGGCTTTGAAGAGCGTTATAGTAAAGCCTTTGAGCCATACTTACAGAAAAATCAATGAAAGGAGAAGGGAATGTTAAAAGTATTTATTGCAACCTTCATCTTTTTCCTGCTGGCTTTTGCGGGAATGTCATTAGGTTATATGATTAAACGTAAAAGCATACAAGGGAGCTGTGGGGGTTTAAGCAGCATTGGGGTAGAGAAAGTGTGTGATTGCCCAGAACCTTGTGATGCTCGTAAGAGACGTATGGCTCGTGAAGCAGCCCGACAGGTTCAGTTAGAGAAGCATCGGATTATTTGAGTTTAATAAAACTGTGGAATTCTCTTTCCCAAATGCTAATTGGGAGCAAAGCGAACTTTTAGTATTTGGGGGAGATGGATATTTAAGCGTTAATAGGGCACGGAAATGATTTGAAAAGTAGCGACATGAATTATTTAAGGGAATACGAACATGTTTACTTCTAGATTAACGATGTTGCACTTATCATGTGAATCCGCCCATTATTTCTATATCTGAAATGAAATTCTTCACTAACTCCTTATAAAAACTTTCCATGTGAGATACACATAAGACCATAGCTGAACGGCATAGGCTGTTATATGTATCAATATGGCTATGTATGTGTTTATCTGCCAAGTCAATTATGCAATCGATTTCTCTCACACGTTTACGTCAACAGGGTGGGGCAGTGGTTGTCACAATTCCTAGTGACGTTGCAGCCGTAACCGGGCGGTCAGTAGGCATACAATTGGGTGTAAAAGCGTCGATAGACGGAATAATCATCCAAAATATTGGTTTTTTATTTAATATTTGGTTTTTTTACCTATTTCTCTGCTAAGACAACTAGAAATTGGATTTTGAAAATATTTTTTATATATACTTTCTCAGCCTTTAAAGACTAAAAACACAAGCATTATTACGTTTACTCTGTATCGGCTTACTTGCTAAACTCCTAGAAATATGCAAGTGAATTTCAGGCAAGCAAAAGATAGGAATATCAACGTGGCAAGCGCAGAGCAACTCAAGGCACTTATCAAATCGTACATCAGTCGCGATGATAGCCATTTTTATTCAGTTGCTATGCAAGTTGCTGCGCACGAAGCCAAACAAGGACACGGTAGATTGGCAGAGGATCTGCTAAATTTACTGGACAAAGCGAAAGTAAAACTCGCTAATGATAAGGGCGGTAAATTAGTTCCATTAGCCAATGCCGCTAAAAATCGTACTGATCTTGGTAATTTACTTAATGTAAGCCACCCTGCTTATCGCCTATCTGACGTAGTATTGGATGAATCTGCCAATATACAGCTTCAAAGATTGATAAGAGAACAGCGGATGATGTCTCGCATCAAAGAGCATGGATTGTCACCCAGACGAAAAGTACTGCTTGTTGGCCCACCGGGAACAGGAAAAACGATGACTGCATCGGCTCTCGCTGGTGAGTTAGGTATTCCCTTGTTCCAAGTTCGTTTTGATGCCTTAATTACAAAATTCATGGGAGAAACAGCGTCTAAACTTCGGCAAGTGTTTGATGCAATCGCTGATATTCGGGGCGTTTATTTCTTTGATGAATTTGATGTTATTGGTTCCCAGCGTAGTCTTGCAAACGATGTTGGTGAAATTCGTCGAGTACTGAACAGTTTTCTTCAAATGATTGAGCAAGACACCTCAAATAGCATAATCATTGCTGCAACAAATCATCCTGAAATATTGGATTATGCACTGTTCAGGCGTTTTGATGATGTCATTGAATATCACTTACCTACTTTAGAACAAGCCTTGAACTTGATTAAGTCTCGTTTAGGTTCTTTTATACCTAAGCCTTTCCGTAAAAGTGGATTAGAAAAGCATGTACTAGATTTAAGTTATGCTGAAATTTGCAGAGCGGTAGATGAATCGATAAAAGATGCAATTATGAGCGACCGCACTCAAGTTGATCCCGTTGTTCTAAAGCAAGCTTTAGAACAACGTCGTTTAATCAGTAGTAAACTATCAATTAACGAAAAAAATAAATTAAGCTATGATGGAAACAACGCACGATAAAAGGCTACATCTAACTCTCCCAAAAACGTCTATTTCCCAACTATATACAGCTCACTCCGCTGGCAGAGGTTCATCACAAGATCTTCCAGAGCGGGAGCGTAGGGAGCATGGACAAGCTCTAAATGCACAATTACAGCAGTTAAAAGCCATTGCAGCCAAATCGCGAAATCAGCATATCCAGTTAAAACTCAGAAGTGGTATTGGCTTACAGGTTGAGTTTGTTGGTCAGCCCGACGTAGCCCTTGCGTTTGAAAGTCTTAGCAGCGAAAAAGGTAGGAATAAAGACAGACATATTGAAGTACTTAGTATTCACGAAGAAGAGGCGGTTATCTCTGCCAACGTATTTATTCCTGACGGTAAAATTAAGCACTTTGAGAATTATGTTCAGGATTATTTGAAAAAAAAGTGTCGAACCGATGGTCAAGCTGCCGATCACAAAGCGCTAATAAACACTATTTCTTCGATACGGCTTGCCGGAATAAGGTCATTATGGACCGATGATCTTGATCTTCTTCCTACTGATTTAGATGAAGCGTTTTGGTGGGAGGTTTGGCTTCCTGTCAGAGGCAACAGAGATGCCGTTGTTGCAGATTTTCGTAAGTTAAGCCATCTCGCTGAATGTCGTATTAGTGAACATCAAGTTCCTTTTCCTGAACGAACCATTACATGGATGTTTTGCTCTCAAAGACAATTTTCCCGTGCAGAATTGATTCTAAATTGCGTAGCAGAATTAAGACGAGCGAAAGATACCTCAGAATTCTTTGTCGGTTCTTCAATCACGGAGCAACGGCTTTGGTCTGATGATGCGCTTGAACGACTACAGACTCCATCGGAAGACGATAATGTAC
Organism: Photorhabdus sp. RM323S; assembly: GCF_042879375.1. NCBI lineage: Bacteria > Pseudomonadati > Pseudomonadota > Gammaproteobacteria > Enterobacterales > Morganellaceae > Photorhabdus > Photorhabdus sp. RM323S. Next base: position 49,799 of record NZ_JBHFKZ010000014.1, on the reverse strand, counting down.
CCTATGTTTGTTTACTCGATTCAGGAGTAAATCGCGGGCATCCAATGCTTGCTCCTGTATTACATCAGCGAGATGTGCATACGGTTAATGATGCTTGGGGTATAAATGATACGGCTAATCACGGTACGGGTTTAGCCGGTATAGCTGTTTATGGTGACCTGTTTGAAACGTTAACATCCAATACCATAATCGATATTCGTCATCGTCTTGAGTCAGTAAAACTCACGCCAAGTCAGGGCGCTAACGCAGGAGATGCGAAACAGCATGCTTACTTGTTTAGCGCTGCGGTAGCCCGACCTGAAATTTTATTTGGTCAACGAAGACGCGTCTTCAGCTCTGCCGTTACTGCTACTGACTATCGTGATTTTGGTCGTCCTTCCGCTTGGTCATCCATAGTTGATTCCCTTGCTGCTGATGCTCTGTCAGGTAACGCATTCCCCCGTCTTTTCGTGCTTTCGGCTGGAAACATATGCGATAGAGATCACTGGGCAACATATCCTGACAGCCTTTCATTAAACCAAATCCATGACCCGGGGCAAGCCTGGAATGCAATTACCGTAGGCGCATTTACTAATAAAATTGACATCAGCGAAGATGATGTTGATGACTTTTCCTCTGTCGCCGGCCAAGGAGCATTAAGCCCTTTTACAACGACATCTATTCAATGGGACAGGGTTTGGCCGTACAAACCAGACGTCGTATTCGAAGGTGGGAATGCGGCATCAAACACAGAAATTGTCGATAACTTCGCAAGTTTAGAGCTACTAACTACAAACGCTTCTCCACAACATCGCCTTTTCTGGACAACAAACGCGACTAGTGCGGCTTCTGCCCTTTGCGCCCGTATGGCAGCGCAATTGATGGCTCAATATCCTTCCCTACGCCCGGAAACAATTCGTGCGCTGATTACTCATTCTGCACAATGGACACCAGCGATGTTGGAGATGTACCCAGCACGCACAAAAAAAGGCTACGCATTGCTTGTCCGCCACTGTGGCTGGGGCGCACCCAATATTGAAAGAGCACTGTGGAGCGTAAAAAACAGCTTAACGCTTATTGCAGAAGACAGCTTGCAACCCTATCGAAAAACTAACAAGGGAATTAAAACGCGCGACTTAAACTTACACACTTTGCCTTGGCCGCAAGAGCAACTACAGGTGTTGCAAAATACAGAGGTTGAAATGCGTGTTACGCTCTCTTACTTCATTGAACCCAATCCATCAGAACGCGGGGGAGCTTCGAAGTATCATTATCCATCACATCGCCTTCGGTTTGCTGTGAAACGACAAATGGAGTCGTTAGACGAATTTACCACCAGAATCAATGCGGCTGCTGATTCGGATGATAATGATTATGGTGCTACAGGCAACGATGATAATTGGTTATTGGGAGCAACACAGAGACACAAAGGCTCATTACATCAAGATATTTGGCGAGGAACCGCGGCAGAACTGGCTAACTGCGGGTATCTGGCGGTCTATCCTGCGCAGGGGTGGTGGAGAACGCGAGGTGCGCTTGAGCGTTATGATTCCGTGGCAAATTATAGCCTTATCATTTCTATCCATGCACCGCAAACAGATGTAGACCTGTATGCAATCATACAAAATATGGTCGAGAGTCAAATACAGAATCCTATCGAAATATCAGCTTAATTTATTGATTTTTATGTGATAATTCAATGCATCCAGACCGCTGACAAACCCTATTATTTTGAATGTGGCTTGTTTTTTCATTATGAAAAATGCTGTATCCATTTTGCCCCATTAAGCCGGGTCCATCCACCATTTTGGCCTCTGCCACACTGGATATCCCTTCCATCCACAGATAAAAATAACACAGCGCCAATGTCAGTATAACATCGACGTTTTTTGAGAGCATAAAATCTATGGTTATCCCCGTTTTTGCAACAATGATTTTGATTAATGGCGGTCTTGCTTTTTTCCAGATTTCAAAATCACACTGACTGACAAAGCGTTGGTTTTTTATTTGGCATTTAATTTTTTGTTTCCCTATTTCGTTGCTAAGAATGAAATTGTGTTTTATGAAACGTAAAATTCGCTGAAAAGAAAACTGAAACTTGCTATTGTCGGTAAAATATTTTCAATAACGCCTATGCCAGAAGTATCTAAAAAAACTCTCTTATAAGTATTTAGGTTTAAAATACACTATTCAAATTGGTTGAATGGAAGGCATTTTACAATGACTACAGACCATATGATGGTTTGAAAAGTAAAACGCCTTATCAGACTCTTATTGAAAAAATAAGAGTTTAAAAATATTTTGTCAGGCGAAGTGAGAAATTTCACATTTGAGATATTCTTTCATCTTTGATTTCAGATTTAGCACCTTTAATTAAAGTAGATAACATATCTATATTTTGCTGACTTATTTGTTGCTCAATATGCTGCACCACATAGGCGGCATCCTGATCAATCCCCATAAAACGCCCGGAGCCCCATGTATATAACCACGGCAAACCAATAAACGTGACATCCGGATCGATGGTAATACCACGGTCATGTTTTGGATAACCATTGGCTTGAAAAATATCTAGATCAAGCCATGAATAATCTGGTCTAAAACCAATACACCAAATCACGGAAGTAATATTTTCTTTTGCTAAATCAATGTGGGTGATTTCCTGTTCAGGCTGCCAAACAGGTTGATACACCGATGCAGGTTCATCGGTTGCAATATTGTTTTTCTCTAAATACTCATCAATCGAGGCATTAATGCGATTATAAGTGGCATCGGCACTGCCCAGGTTTTCTGATAAATTTGGACTAAACCAGAATTGACCCTCTTTAAAGTCATCAAAATATCCGAACAGTTGCATACCTTCTAAGGCAAATTTGCGCAGGTCAATATCACGCCCACCATCACGCCCGGTGACATAGTGGTTGGTGCTGTTACGTACTTCTTCACTATAACGATGATTGTTGACCGTAGTTTCGTAATAACCCATATCAAACAGCCATTTCACTACATCTTTACCGCGATAGAATCGGGCACAACGTGGTGCATTGCCTGTCGATAAATAGACTTTTTTGCCTGCCAGATGTAAATCTTCGGCAATCTGTGCACCGGACTGCCCTGACCCAACCACCAACACCGCACCTTCAGGCAGTTGATCTGCATTTAAATACTCTTCCGAATGCATCACTTTCACCTGCTTAGGCAAGGCATCGCTGAGTTTTGGATAAATCGGGGTGTGATACCCACCTGCTGCAACGACAAGCTGTTTGGCGGTGGTTGTACCCTGATTGGTTTTAATGACAAACTCATGTGCCGCCACTTTTTTCACCTGCTCTACCTGAATATTTAAAATGGCAGGAGGGTTGATTTTTTCAATAAACTCATCAAGATATGCCTCAATCTCAGGCTTTGTCATAAAACCGTCAGGGTCTTTTCCCTGATAAGGATGTTCAGGCAGTAGACACTGCCAGTTCGGTGTCACCAAGGTAAAATTGTCCCAACGTTTACGGCGCCAGCTAGGGGTCAACTCGGATTCTTTTTCTAATATCACGTGGTCAATGCCGGCTTTTTGCAAATAATGGCTGATAGATAAACCTGCCTGACCACCACCAATAATCACCACATCATAATCTGGCTGTAACATTTGATTTTGGATATTTAACATGGGACACCCCTCTCATTGATTAGTCATTTCAATAATTTCAATTTGATCTTCCGGACTTAACCCGAAGAATTGGGCTTGGCGTTTGATCATTGCCAGAGTGTCCATGGCTGAACTACAGGCAAAGCCATAACGTACCTGCACCCTTTCCGATGCGGCATTCAGGCCATTTTCAACCTGATGCAAGAACTGCGTACTTGGGTAATGCTGACCAATGGACAGATATTCATAAATCACCGTTGAAGGTGAGTAATATTGAATCAGCTCCCCATCAGGCCATTTCACAGTAAAATTCACACTGGGCATAACATAGACTCCTGCTGACTTTTAGCCTCAATCTGTACGAATTGAGCCTGTAACTTGGTTAAAACATCGGCATAACAAAAACCGGTAAACATTTGGTTGTTAAAATCCCAAAATATGTCGTACTGCTGTTGCTGTTGCTGTTGCTGTTGCTGCTGCACTGCAACCGCACCACTGACATTGGTTTCACCAATCACCGCGCAGGCAATGCCCTGCCGGTGAAACAGCCCGATAATTTCTTCACATTCATTTGCATCGGCTGTCAGTAAAAAACCAAAACTGGGGAAAATTTGCAGCCATTTAAACCAGTCCACATCATCAGGTTTAGGAATGGCATCTAAGTTGATATGCGCCCCCGATGCTGTCGCTTCGAGCAGCATCAACAAACTGCCTAAAATACCGGCATTGCTAATATCACGGGCGGCATGAGCCAGATTTGCCTCTGCCAATTGCGGCAACAAGGCAATTTGTGACTGTAAAATGCGGTCAGGCACCCGTTCAAAGCATTTCCAATAAGTGGTATTGGCGTGGAATTGCCCCCGCAGATTTAACGCAATCAGAATTTTTTGTTGTGGTTTGACATGCAGCACCGAGAGCAATTTTCGCGCTATGCCTTGAATCGCAACGGATAAAGTGGGCTGATAAACGACGTCAAGATGGGTATGTCCACCGACCAATGGCACACCATAAGCACGACAAGCATCCTGCATACCTTGCATTAACAATCGGGTATGTTCGCTACTGGTATGCCAAAAACTATTTACCACCGACAATGCCCGGCCACCCATTGCGGCAATATCACTGATATTCGCCATCACCGCTGACCATCCGGCAAAATAAGGATGATGGGTCACAAAACTGGGTAGCATTCCTTCACAGGCGTGCAATACATATTGACCATTTAGCGGTAGTGCCGCCGTATCATCTCCGGGACAGGCATATAAGTTATCCAATGAATCCATATGGCAAGTTGTATTGACTGAAACCGTGTGAGCAATCGCCTGTTTGGACTGCATAGCGGGTGTCTGTTTTAACATTTCGAGTAGTTGATTGAGTGCCATCATCGGGTCTCCTTTAGCATATAGGCTTGCATCGGGATATGCTGTAACGGATAGTTTTCAATCTGTGCCTGCATCAGCACATGTGGAATGCTGGCAATGGTCAACTGACGCAAGCTATCCCAACATAACCTTTGGAAATAGCGTTCATTTTGACTTTGCACGGTGGCTAAAAAAGTACGGCATCCCAGGTTTTTGGCGGTTGATACTGCGGTATTGATTAATGCTTTACCAATGATATGGTGACGTCGATATGAAGGTTCTACGCATAAACGCCCGCCATACCACGTCTGTTCGCCATCAGGGAAAATCCGCACTGCACCAATCACACGGTCATGCTCACCAAACATTTTCCCAATGGCAACAATGCCTAATGCTTTAACATCGTGCTCGTCGCGATCTTCTTGCAAGATTTTCTGTTCATCGCGAAAGGTGACTTCACGCAAACGATAATATTGGCGACGCTCCCAATCTTCCGACACAATTTTGATGGCAATATCATCGCTAATAAATGGTTTCAGCGCTTCATTCAGATCAAGCAGCCAAGGATAGTGAGAAAGTTTCATATCACATTCTCCTTACTCATACGCTTTCAGCGAAGAGCAAGCGCCACATTTGGCGCAGCCTGCTTGAGTATTTTCCGAGTTCAGACCCTGTTGTTTAAGTTGCTGTCCAATTTTCGGATAAAGCGACTGCATAAAAGCGTGATCAGGTTTAGGATGATGCTCTAATGGCGTACCTTGAATCGGTACAAACGGCACTACAAATGGATACACCCCCATTTCAGTCAGTTTGGCGGTCATCTCCACGATTTCCTGTTCAGTGTCGCCCAAACCGGCCAAAATGTAGGTACTGACCTGTCCCCGACCGAATACGGCAACGGCTGCTTCAAATGCCGCAAAATATTTCTCCAACGAGACTTCGGCTTTACCCGGCATAATTTTCTGCCGTACACGCTCGCTCACTGCCTCAAGGTGCATCCCAATCGACACAGCTCCTGCCTCTTTTAAACGTTGAAACCAGGCAAAATCATCCGGTGGTTCGCACTGTACCTGTATTGGCAAATTGACTTGTGCTTTAATCGCTTTAACTGAGTCATATAAAATTTTTGCCCCACGATCTGCCGTATTTGGCGTGCCTGTGGTGATCACCATTTGCTTGACACCATCCAGTTCAACGGCGGCTTTCGCGACCTCCGCCAATTGTTCCGGGCGTTTACGGATTAAGGTTCGACCCTCTTTTAACGACTGATCAATCGAGCAAAATTGGCATGCAGTTGCTTTGTCCTTCATACGAATGCAATGCTGTAACACCGTTGTCGCCAACACATCATGGCTATGTAAGGTCGCAATTTGTTCATAGGCAATGCCTTCGGCGGTTTTTAAATCATAGAAACGGGGTCGAGCAGGTGCGGTTAAGGTCGCCACCGGGATCCGGTTTTTAAAGACAATCACCTTGCCGGAGTGCGGTTCAGGCCTTGCGGTATAGGGCGAGTCTTGTGCTGCAAGGTTCAGCACAGGGATCATCATGGTCTGCCCGTCAAGGCTCAACGCTTTATGATCGCTTGGCCCTGCGCCACCTTTACGGGACAAACCAAACTTGCCTTCCCATTTCAGACCATTACATTGCAAATCGGTCAATAGTTGTATTGCAGACATCTTTACCCCCTATCGATTGGGTTTACATCAATATGGTTTCGACATGTTCTTCATTGGATTTTGAGTGCCTTTCGAGATGACTTTGATCTGATGGTTCAACTTTCAGTTCGTGTAATACATGTGTTGGACGACGATCAATCAATAAACTGAGCAATTCAGGACGGCTGTAATGTCCAATCGAATCCATCATGCGTTTGCGTTTATCAATCAGGTTGAAATCCAGATCGGCAATGCAATAACTTTCACCTTGCGTGATCGGTTTAGCCAGGAACTTGCCTTCGGGAGAAACAATGGCGGTAAAACATCCGCCGGAAATTGGACCGATATCACAGCCAGTATCCTGCATAATTTGCTGTTGCTGTTCGGGATGCAGCCATGCAGTGGCATTGACCACAAAACAGCCAGACTCTAAAGCATGGTGTTGAATGGTTGCGTTAATTTGATCGGCAAACACTTGCCCTACCAACGAACCAGGAAACATGGAAGCATGAATTTGCTCACCATCTGCCATCAAAGAAAAACGTGCCAACGGGTTGTAATGTTCCCAACATGCCAGCGAACCAATACGTCCCACCGCAGAATTAATGGCACGTAAACCACTGCCATCACCTTGCCCCCACACCATTCGTTCATGGTAAGTTGGGGTAATTTTGCGGCGATGCTGAATGATTGAACCATCGGCATCAAATAACAGTTGGGCGTTATAAATCGTACTGCCTGCACGTTCATTAATGCCAATCGACACTACCATGCTGGCTTCAAGACAGGCTTGCCCAATCGCTAAGGTTGCTTCGGAAGGGACAACCACCGATTCATTCAACAGCTTTAAGTGTTCTTTACCCATGGCGAATGGTGGTTGTACGAAGGAAAAATAAGGGTAATAAGGCACGACGGTTTCAGGAAAAACGGCAAATTGCACCCTTTGTTTTCCAAGCTCTAAAATAATGTCACAGATTTTTTTTACCGTTGCGACTTGACTATAAAGCACTGGACTACATTGCACTGCGGCAGCTTTAACGATTCTGTTCATAACCTTATCCCCTTATAGTTTATATTTACTTAGACAGTCCAAGTATCAATGATTAAGGCATTGTCACGACGCATCAGCAGTTTTAAATCCATCACATCTAATGGATTAATAGGACGGATCCCTGGAATAAGCGCTTTTTCGGTTTGACCATACATCGCTTGCAACGCAAAACGGCAGGCATAGACTTCGCCACCTTCTGCCATAAAGGCTTTCAACTGATTATTGACGGCCAGATGACCGGGAAAAGCTTCTGCCCCTAAAGTTGGAAAACCGCGTTGTACACCCAACTGCACGCCTGGGCCGTAAAGCAAGATTTTGGTTTCAAAGCCTTTACGTAATAAACGCTTTGCTTGTAACACGTTGAGCAGTCCAATTGATCCTTCAAATGCAACGGTATGGAAAGTCACCAATGCTTTTTCACCCGGCTGGGCTTTGACGTCCTCAAACACTTTTTCTTCATAATCAACGAGAAAATCGCCATCTTTATATTGTTCGATATCAATGTTTGGCATAGCAGCCTCCTAGTTCAATGTTATTTGGGAATGAACCAACATGTAGTCTAGTCTGACTGTATTAATGCGAGAGCTGTGCCAAGTTATACTTTTGGGCGGAGGTTAATTTCTATCAAATTGAAAAATAACATTTAATGTTTATGAAAATTTTTTTGTGGAGATAAATTGAACTGCTGGGACGTTACGATTTTTCGTAGTATTATGAAATCCCATAACTTAAATTATGAAAATTCATAGTATGAATACAACTGACTTTATCTCTGACTGGGTCGTTTCTGAAGATTCGATTCGCCCGTTGGTGTTTGAACACTCGTCACAGGCATTAATTGTGCTGGACCCACATCAAAACCGGTTTATTGATGTAAATATCAGTGCTACTAAACTATTACGTTATGAACGTCATGAAATTATTCAAAAAACGGTAACTTCCATTTTTGGTCATTTCAGACAACTGCCATACCTTATGGCATTTACCGAAGGCGCTTTAGCAAAAGGTTGGGCTTGGAACAATGAACTGTATACCTTGGATAAAAATGGTGAAAAAATCCAGTTGGATATTACTTCTATTTCATTGCCCTATAAAAACAAGACTTTGCTGATATGGTCGTTGATGGATGTCAAAGCTTTAGAACTGCGCCAACTCAATAAAAATGCCGATAAAGTCATCCGTATAGGTTTAAAAGAACAGCAAACTTTGCAAGAACTGTTTATTGACTCCGACACAGGCAAGCATTTATTGCTGAGTTCAGTCGGTGACGGTATTTACAGTATCAACAAACAAGGCTTATGTACCTTTATTAACCCTGTCGGGGCTAAGATGTTGGGATTGCAACCTGAAGATACACTGGGTAACAATATCCATCAAATTCATCACCATACCCATGAAAATGGTGACCCCTATCCTGAAGAAGAGTGCCCGATTTATGCGGCGGTACATGATGGCATTGTACATGAAGGTATTCAGGAAATTTTTTGGCGCCGTGATGGCAGTTGCTTTCCAGTGGAATTTACCAGTACCCCAGTGATTCGTCACAGTGAAATTATTGGCGCGGTAGTGGTGTTCCGTGATATTACCGATCGGCTGAATACCGAAAAACAACTGACCCATGCCCTTGAAGAACTGCAAGATTTAAAAAGCCGCCTGGAACAGCAAAATGAATATTTGCAAGAGGAGATTTTACAAGAAAATCAATATCATGAAATTATTGGCAGCAGTACATCCATTTTACAGATTATTGAAAAAATCGAGGTGGTCGCCTCAACTGATGCCAACGTGATGATTTATGGTGAATCCGGGACAGGCAAAGAACTGATTGCCCGAGCCATTCATCAATCCAGTCACCGTAAACAGCAACCCCTTATTCGGGTCAACTGTGCTGCCATTCCTTCGGAACTGTTTGAAAGTGAATTTTTCGGACATGTCAAAGGTGCATTTACTGGGGCTGTGCGTGACCGTGTCGGACGTTTTGAATTGGCAGATCAGGGCACACTGTTTTTAGATGAAATTGGCGAAATTCCTATAGAGCTACAAAGTAAACTGCTGCGTGTATTGCAAGAAGGAACCTTTGAGCGAGTCGGCGAAGAAAAAACGCGGCAGGTGGATGTGCGGATTATTGCCGCCACCAACCGCAATTTAAAAGAAGAAGTTAAACACAAACGCTTTCGTGAAGACCTGTATTTCCGTTTAAATGTATTCCCGATTTATGCACCGGCCTTACGTGACCGTAAAGAAGATATTCCACTGTTGGTGACACACTTTACTAAGTTGATTTGTGACAAGCGTAAAATTAATTATCTCCCATTTTCACAAAAGCATATTTTGGTGCTACAGCAATATGACTGGCCTGGCAATATCCGTGAGCTGCAAAATGTCATTGAACGCGCACTCATTACCGCAAAACAGGGGGCGGTTTCCTTTAAATATTTGCTGGAACAAGATCAACAGCAAAATGAAACTACGTATCAGAATATTCACAATGAACTTCAACAAATCGAAGGTGTGCTGACTATGCAACAGCTGAAAGAGTTAGAAATTAAAAATCTCTCTCTTGCCGTTAAACAATGCAAAGGGAAAATCTTTGGTGATGACGGTGCGGCAAAATTGTTGGGAATGAACCCAACAACATTGATCTCACGTTTAAAGAAATTGGCGATTGATTATTAAAAATCTTATCTTGAGCTTGGAAAATGCGCCTCATATGTATTAACACCTTTTTATGGCATTCTGGATGCTTAAGGGACGGTGCTATTTTTGAGTATCAATACCGAAGGCTAGAAAAAACTTGGGCAATGTTAAACCAGATTTATCAGCGGCCAAAACCCGCAGAAAACTGCGGGTTCTATTTTGTCTGTATGGGGAAAGTGTTCCTTCAAAATGATTACTGGAGGCGTTTCTTTCTGGGAACCCCAAATTTTTATTTTGTTTTAAAAGTACTGAACAGCTTGGGAGAATCCACCAGCACACCATCGGCACCAAGCTCTTTAGCCTGTTTGAAATCTGCTTTGGTTTTAATGCCAAATAAAATGATGTTTGCACCACCTTTAGCACGGAAACACTTCATTGCTTCCTTATCCCATAACAATACTGATTTGGAACGTGCTTCGCCAAGAGTATATTTTTCAACAATTTCGACATTGCGGCGCATTTCCAAACCATACCAGCGAGCAGTGTTTGTGTTTTCAGGAATATCGCATTGGTGAGCCATTGTAATATTTGCCAGCATGGTGCGGGTTTTATCACGGCTTTCAAAGCGCTGAATCATTTTTGGCAACGCGTTAAGGTATTTTTCATCAGTGGAATAGAAACGGGTACGTGCCAGCGCTTTCTGTTCGGTTAATACTTTTTCCAGTGCCTTGGCTTGTTGTGCTGGATCGGCATCTGGTGATTTTAGATCAATATAGAAGAAAGTCTTTGGGTATTTTTTTAAGACTTGTTCCAGTGTTGGGATACCTAACCCTTTATTGCGGAATGGATGATCACTATCAGAGCCAAATTTGTAACCGGCATCAAATTTGGTCAACTGACTTGCGTTATAGGCAGAAACAGGCCCACTTTCGTTGGTTAAGCTACTCAGATCTGATGGACGATAGAGCACAGGAATACTCTCTTTTGAAAGCTGAACGGTTATCCAGATGGCATCCGCTTTGTTCTCTAAGGACTTGGAAATTGCATATTCTGTATTTTCAGGTGCATCACCTGTGCCAGCACGGTGAGCGATGATTTGTGGTGTTGTTGCTAAAGCGCCGGCAGAGCAGCAAAGCAGGATTGCAGCGGTAATTCCGTGTCGCATAATTTTCCCCATAATGTCCAATTATAGTTAAATTGAAATAATTCAATTTATTTATGATTTCATAAAGAAATCAATTTTGAATGTAACACGGCTTGGTGAATTTTAAATGAAAAATTGAACTTTTTTACATTTGTTATGGGCTTGTTGCAGATACTGTTTCACTGAACTGGAAGAAATTTGAAGCTTATCAGCGATTTCGTTGTAATGCAGACCTTGTAGTTGTGCCAGCAGGAAAGCTTGTTTTACCCGGTTGGGTAATTTATCAAGAGTGATATCCAGTTTTTCAAGCTGTTCAAATGTAACCAATCTGCTTTCTGTCGAAGGTATGGTCGTTTCTGGTATGGAGTTTATATATTGCAGGTAGCGTTCTTCCGTTTTTTTCCGGCGGTAGTAGTTAGCAACCAGACAGCGAGCCACAGTTGCCAGAAAAGGCCGTGGTTGACGGATATCTGACAGATTTGAGCCGGACAGAACATTCAGGAATGTATCTTGAGTCAGATCTTCAGCATGGCAGGGACAGGAGACTTTATGGCGTAACCAGTTGTATAACCAGTCATGATGTTCAAAGTAAAATTGTTGCGCAAAACTATTAATTTCAGGCATGGCTTTCTGGGTTGCCATTATGATTTCCAATAACTCGTGAAAATGATAATGATTATTATTTAAATGTAAGCATTAACTGTCAAGTTGTTGTCATCAAGTGAGGTTCCCTTATGGCATTTTGCTGCAATCAGATGGTTTTTAAAACCGGGAAAAAGCGCATTAAGTGTGTCATGAAAAAACAGATAAAACCTTAATCATTAAAGGTAAAAAGGCCGTGGTTAAGGGTTTTTCAACGCGGGTAAAAAATTCAATGTTATACTGACATTAAGAGAGAAAACATCAGGAAAAACGGGTGTTAAATTGATTAATAAGGTGACAAAATAACTGGGTTAACTAAATAACAGGAGTATGAGATTACATAAAAAATTTAATATGATTAGCTGTATTAAAAAATTTTCTTAAATAAAATATTTTGCGTTTTTACATATTGATAAAAGGTTTTCGAAAAATCAGAGACAATCGTTGAAAAAGGCCGATAAGCCTTTTGATTAACCAGATTATCAGTGGAAAAAGAACAAAAACATTTAGCAGTATTAAAAACCATTAAAGAAATGGCTTTGATTTTAATACCATTAGCATATCTTTTATTCTTTCTGGTTTTAAACCTAAAAAAATTAAAAGGCGGTTTACTATATGATTTATGAAAAAATAAAGTGTGACTTATGAAAACCGTTTTAGGATTATCAGTAAAACAGAGTCAGTAAAGATAAAAAACGGGTATGATTAACGTTCGTGAAATGTAAAACACGGTATCCCATGATGATTAAACTTAATAAAAATCAGCCATTAAAGGTGGTAAAAACAAGGGTTAAAATTTTATACCGATTAAAATCATAGGTTAAAATAATGACTTTTAATAACAGTTTAAAACCTGCCTATCATAGAGTGCGCGGGGCGCTTACGGCATGATTATCGTGAATATTTTCGTATTGTTCATCAGGGTGACAGGGCGCAGGGTTGGCACAATATGGTACGCCACTTCAGCGCGCGCAATCCGGTGTTGATAGTCTGTTGAACTGGCTGGACTGGCTCCCTGCTCGTCTGGTTGGAATTGCTTATGCCTTATTAGGGCATGGTGAACGGGCTTTACCGGCGTGGGTGGCTTCTCTGAGTGATTTAAGAACCTCACAATATAAAGTGCTCTGTCAGCTGGCTCAATTTTCATTAAGTCGCGAACCCCGTCTTGATGCAATTCAAACGCCTGTTGCAGCGGTGACACTGGCGAAAAAGGTGACGTTCTCTCTCATGGTTGTCGTTGCTTTTCTGACAATTTATGGGGCATTGGTTTGATTGGTTGTCTTAATGACGCTGATGGGGTCGGGTTTTATGAATGTCATCATCCTGTATCTGGAATTGTTTGATCTTCGTTTAGCTATCCGGGGGGGGTTGTGCAGCGCCGACGGGCGCTGCAACAATAACAAGCACAACAATCGCCACAACTAAGCAGATGGTTGGACATCCGACCACACGGAAATGACCGCGACGGCGCTGGCTTGCCCGCCGGCACCGTCAGTCTTCAACAGAATCGGGACTACCGACAGTTGCGTCGATGCCGTATAACTCTCGTCCCCTTGTTTAACGTATCTCGCGTTTTCCCCTTCACCTCGGTGCCCGGTACTGAGTGATAAGGGAGTGTTGGCCGCATCAGTAAACGCGAAGGCGACATCTTCTATTGACGAGGCCAGCGCATTGGGTCTCCCCGCAACAAACGGCCCGTCGATCCGGTAGAGCAGGCGTGAATTTTGAAATACCTCGTCATCGCCGGAACAGGTGCTGCTTATCCCTATCTGCCTTGCTAACTCCAGTGGATCTCCCACCTGTTTACCGGCTCTTTTCACCGTTCCCCAATCCACCGATGACGGAGTAAGAACGACCGCACAGGTGGACGGCTTTTTGACCGATGACAGGATAACCGTGGTCCACAGCGGGCTTAACAGGCCGCCGGCACCCGATACGGCCGTTGAAGTCCAGCCGATAGAGCCCACGGACAAATGACTTCCACCGGGTTGCGCATTGAAATTCCCGTCACTGTCCGGGTAAATGGCCCCGGTCACTGAGCGGACACTGACATCAACCAGACCGTTGGCATCCGGGACGCAGGGAATGTTAACGCCGGGATCCCCTTTGACCAGACTGGCTGATTGATAGGTACCGGGTGAACCATGCGTCTGACAAGAGAGTGACGATTGCCCGATATCAACCATAAAGTCGCCCGCCTTTCCTACCCGGACGTGACCGGCTGATGACGAAGAGATCAATGCGTCGGTCCCCGATCCCACCGTGTAGGCCATAAACCGGGTCTCTGTGGGGACGCGACAGGTTGTCGACCAGTTAAAAGGGCCACTGGTGGTATAACCCACTATGTCACCCGGTGAATAATCACGCTTATTTTTATTGTTCGGCATCATGGCATAGCCGTTTACGGTTACATTGCTAACCATATTCCCCAGGTCAGTCTTGCAGTCCTGATAAGTCTCTGCCGCCTGGAGGGGCAATGCGGTCAATAAAAAGAGCAATGACGCCCCCAGACTCATGATGGTTGGGACGGGGTTTTCTGCATAACCGCCCCACAAACGTTCAGTTTTTAACATCCTTCTCTCTCCAAATTACTCATCTGTTCACATCGCTTTTTCACTGCCGGGGCTAACCTCGCTTTTGGTGGCGCCCCGGATGTAAACGCGATACCGGTGATGCCTCACCGGGCACGTCGGTTAGGGTGCCCATATGAGCGTAATACCTATAGACACACAGCATTGGCCTGCACCAATTGCCCTGGTGTATCGGACGACACCTGATAACGGGTGGTGCATTGTTGATCTGCCCCGTTTCCCCATTTAACTTTCACATGACCCGCGGACGGCATGCCGCTCAGATAAACCCGGCCGTTATCGCCCACAATGCCGCTGCCGGCCTGGGTTGCGTTTCCTGCCAGCGTTGCGGTGGCACCAAAGGGCACGGGTTTGCCATGATGCGTCAGGGTCAGCAGCAACTGGCTGCCCAGCCGAACCTGGTAATTGGCCAGCGTCACCGCCCCTTTGGTCGGGTAAACGTTGCGGCTGGTCTGGTCAATATCGACCCCTTCCGGCAGGGTGGACGGATCCAGATTGATGGTGTTTTTGTGGTAGACCGATCCGCCCGCCAGTACGGCGTAGCCACGCCAGTCGGTCTGTACGTTGCCGTTGCTGACTGTGACCCCTTTCGCCCCGGGCGCGCGGACTAATACTGCGGTATCCCCCAACGCGCGTGACAGCGTTATCCCGTAAGGATGGATGAGAAGGGCACCGGACGTGCCATAGGTGACATGTCGGCTGTCTGCGTTGTCATTGTAACCCAGATTAACGCTCCCCTGACTGCCCTGGTAACCTAGCGACAGGGCCCGGCTGTTCTGCTGACCGCTGTGCCCCCAGCCCTGCTGGAGGTTATAACTCAGGCGGTTATCCCATAACATGCCATTGATGCCGGTCTGCTGAGAGAGGTTACCTTGCGAGTCGCGCGAGGCCGTATAGCGGGTGTAAACGCCCCGTAACGCTGGCGATGATCCAAACAGACTGAGCGGGACCTGCATATTGAATGACACCTGACGGTTTTCCGGCCAGTGGCCCTCGCCCTTTATACGAGAAACGTGATAACTCAGGTTATAGCTGATCCCCATCAGCATCGCGTTGTAACCCAGGCTCAGGTTGTTGTCAGCCCGGCCATTCCAATAATCATTGCGCGTCCCGGAGGCGTAAAGACTGCCCCAGCGTCCCAGTGTCTGACGCAGGTTCACCTGCCAGGTGTTCTGACGCCGGTCAAGCGCCCACGGCACCTGATAGTCATTATTCAGGCTGTAGCCCATGCTGTTAGCATCACTGAAACTGTAGTAATGCTGAGTGGAATAGCGGTAGGCGGCCAGATCAATGCCGGTGCCGGTACTGAGCAAGTTTTTAGAATATTTCACGCGATAAGACTGGCCGAATTGCCCGCGCTCTTCCTGATCCTGGTTCCCCTGCAACTGGGCACGTGCCAGCGTCACATCCGCAGACAGTGCGCCGAATGCCCCCAACGAAACACCCGAGCCGAGTACACCCGACTGATAGTTGCCGGCAACCAGCCCGCCGCCATACAGGGTGATATTGTGTGGTAAGCCATAAACCAGGGTACCCAGCGCAAATACCGGGGAACGGCTGCCATTGGTGAGATTGCCACCGTGGTATTGACCGGTTGTCAACTCATATTTAACGCCACCGGGCCGCAGCATCATCGGAACAGACGAAGAGGCTAGGGTGGAGACCCGGGTACGGCCATCTTCCTCTTTGACCGTGATCGTCAGGTCGCCGGTACTCCCGGTGGTATAGAGGTCGGTGAAACGAAACGGCCCCGGTGCCACCGTGGTTTGATACACGATATTGCCATGCTGGGATACCGTCACCTGTGCATTGGAGTTTGCTACACCGGTTACCACCGGGGCAAAACCGCGCTGACTGTCCGGCAACATCGTCTCCTCAGAAGCCAGTTTCATGCCACGAAACGGAATGCTGTCAAAAATATCCCCACCGGTATAGGTTTCACCGGCCGTGAACTCACTGCGCAGTGACTGCACATCACGTTGCAGGTAGGTATTACTGACCTGCCATTGGGTCTGTGCCGGCGTGGAAAAACCGGGGGCGCCTTCGTTGCGCTGACGGTTGTAACTGTAAGTTTGTGTACTGCGCAGACGCCACGGCCCCAGATTCAACCCGTTACGAAAAGAGGCGAACAGGTTGCGAGAGTGTGATCCTCCGCTTCCCTGATTGTCATAACGCCCTTCCGAACCGTTGACGGTGTAGTTCATTAAAAAGGCCGGGATCCCGTTATCCCACAGTGACGGATCGACCATCCCAGAATGGTGGGGCTGCATGGCGGCTTGAGGGAGACTCAGATCCAGGCGTAAATGGGCGAAATCCAATGTCGCGCGGGCGTGCGGGATCTGTTTCGTCAGATCCGTGATAGTGCTGTCGCTCGCCTTTCCCTTAAAAGCCGGTAATCCGAGGATATTGACCCCATACCCTTCCAGTTGTGCGACGGTTAATACCGGTTGCAAATGGCCGTTGACCCGCCTGAATTCAATCTCGCGATTATCCACCTTATGCTGGTTCATGTAGACATCCACCAGATAGCGTCCCGGTGCGACATACCCCGCGTTTTCATACGCCGAGAGATCGACATGACTGTGTTTACCGTCAGCGCCCATCAGGAACGCCGGGTTGAAGTATTCCCGCGCGGAGGTGGGCAGGGCTGTTGCCGTCAGTGAACACAGCAGACATAGGTATACCGGACGGAGCCGGAAACTGCCCGGCTGACCGGGCGCACGTGGGTTACCCGCCCGTAGGGCAGACGGAAATAAAATGTTTATTGCCATAGCTCATCTCTGCTTCTAATTAAGCTTATGCTGTTAATCTTGAGGTCACTTTGCCGGTACACCGTCCGCCGGGGCGGACGATTTATCACGGAACATGGCGATCCTGACTGTCACCGGGAAAACGCCAGATTAGTGGCCCCTGTATCCCGGTGGTAAACGAGTAGGTTTGTATGCCTTTCGGGGGCACCATCGTTTGGCGGGTGTGGTCATCCGCATGCTGTGTGCCCACTTTCAGGACAGAAAAGGTCAGAAAGTAGGGGGTGGGATTTTCCACCCGCAACTGCGTCCCTTGGCGGGAAAATTTCACCTGTTTAGCCACCGTGGCGTTATCCCGCGCGGGCACGCCCTGAGGCCGATAAAACAGCCGAATATTCATCTGCAGGGCGACCTGTACTTGCGACGCCCGGTCTGACCGGTGGCTTGATGCCGGTGCACCTGAGATATCCGGTACGGCGACTCCCGGGATAGCCCGTAGCGAGACCACAAAGGCCGATTCCCGATCCTGCGGTAACGGCTTGCCAAGCTGACGAAGACGGAACAAAAATTTCCCGCCGGCTTCGATCCGCTTTAACGGCGGCAGGACAACAAAAGGAGGCACTTGCCCGGTTTTGGTGTCAAAGCGACCGGTATCGGGGTCCATCGGGCTGACAAATCCCTGGACCAGATAGCCCTGCGCCGTATGATTGGTCATACTGAGGGTCACACCACCCGGGCTGTCTTTAGCCACATAAGATAACTGCATTGGGGAGAACGATAACCCCTGATTCTCCGCCGCCTGCGCCTTTAACAGGCCGCCTAGCAGCAGGGCGAAACAGAAAGGGTAAATCATTGATCCACCGTGTGCTCGCCGGTTCCCGTTACTGACTCTCTTCACTTTCCACCTCTGGATAAAACAAGGGCGAATTTAACGCGCCACTTTGGCGGTAAATAGGGTTGAAGCCCCGCCGTAATCATTAATCATCGACCAGCTCACCGATTTTTTACCCACCTGTCCGACATAGGTCACACAATCCTGCGGCGCTATCATGGAGGGATAGCGGTTCAGATCGAGCGCCTGTCCGTCCAGCGTCAGGCTGTCCAGTGACAGGAAATACGGGGTGGGATTGCACGCCTTAATGCCGTCGGATTGCGACTGAAAGCGGAGCTGTCCATACGCCTCTTCCGGCAACATTGGCAGGCCATGCGGTCGCCAGAAAAACTTGATCCGCATCCCCACGCTCATTGACGCCTGATCCCGAACTGACTCATCCGTCACCGGCTGAGTCGCGGGGATCGCGTTCATCTGGACATACCCCAGCGATTCCCGATCCACCGGAAAGGGGGGCAGATGAAAAGTCGGCAAAATACGCAGGCTGTTCTGGCCGTTAGCCTCCAGCCTGAACAGCGGGGGGGTTACCACAAATGCCGGGGCGGTTTTCTCCTGATCCTCCGTTATCCTCACCTGCACCAGCCATGCCTGAGGCGTGGTATTGACCACCGTCAGCGTCTGTGCCCGCGCGCCCTGGGTAAAAATCACCCGGGTTTTATTCAGGCTGATACCGGCTGCCTGACAGGGTTCTGTGCCGGTCATACTTAACCCCAGCCAGAATAGGAGTGGTGCCAGCCTGTACCGCGTTGTACGTACCCGACCTGTTTCCACAACGCCTCCTGAAACCGGTTACCTGAGCTGCACTCAGTGATAGTCAAATTGAAATTGAATGTGCGCGGTCAGTTCACCGGGGGTCGGTAAAGCCGGGCCGGATCCCTGCCGCATATCCATCTGGAAAGTGATTTGACTGTCTTTGGCAGCGTTACCCAGTGGAGCTAAATCCACATAATCGCCATTTTTCAGGTAGCTCCCCAACCCGCCGCCCGGCGATTGATAGCGCAGGCCAAATCCCACGTTTTCCGCCACAGTGGAAGCCTTATCCCGAAATAACGTCGGGTGGTTTTCCGGCGTGGGGCCGGCTATTTTAATGGCCGGCGTACGGCCCGCTCTGGCTGATCCCGCACAGCCTGACAACGCCAGCGTAACAGGCTTGTTGTCCGCAGCTTCGATATGTTCCGTACTGCGCTGCACTTCGTAAAGCGGTATGGATGAAAACTCGACATAGGAGGTCTGCACGTTGAGTTCACAGGTTGGCTGTTCCAGTGTCAGCGCCAGCGTCAGTTCTGCCGTGTTGGGGCTCGCGCCTCCGGGCAGGGGGGCAGTACAAAGCAAACCGGCCAGAGTTGTCTGTCTGATAAAAGTCCACGGTTTTAACATTACGGTATCTCCCCTTGATAAGTGGATTCGCCGCCGAGGTCATTAATCACCTTCCAGCTCACTTTAGCCGGGTAATGCACCCCTTTGAGCGGGAAAGACAGGACCGAGAACGGGGAAACCATGTTCGCTTTCTGTTGCTGCGTCATCAGTTCTTGTCCGCCTACTTTCAGGGAAGCGAAGGTGATGTAATAGGGTGACGGGTTAGTGACCGTGATCCCCTCAGCTGTCGGTTTGAAGCGCAAAGCACCAAAGCCCTGTTCCGGCCCCATCGGCAGCCCTGACGGGCGATACATCAATTTAATCGTGTGGGCCAGAGCAAACTGTATTCCGCCGGAGATACTCTGCCGGGAATGTTTGTCGGATTCAGTACTTAATGGGATGGCCTTTGCAGTAAACCAGAACAGGGATTCCCGGTCGGTGGGCAGTGCCTGGCTGGTTTTGATAATACGTACCTGATTCTGGTTGCCGGGCTCCAGACGAAACAGGGGCGGTGTTACCAGAAACGGCGCGGCCTTCTTTTGAGCGGGATCGGCACTGACCGCCACCTGCATCAGATAGACGGCCTCCTGACTGCTGTTGCGTAACGAAGCGGTGGCGGCGTGGCGGTCCGCCGGGTAGATAATGCGGGTAGCATCAATAGTCACCCCTCCAGCCTTCGCGGCGGTGACCGTGCCGCCTAACAGACCGGCCACCATCATTGCTGTAATCAATTTTTTCACTGAGTCACCTGAATGTGTCTGGTTTGGTGTTGCGTAAGTAAGAATCGGACCTCCCTGTCCAATTCTATTGCTATGCTATTCCTTGCGCCTGATGGCGTTGATTACTGATAAGTTAAATTGAAGGTCAGTGGTACCAATACGCTCCCTGCCCCCACAGCGGCACTTCCTGCCTTAATCAGTCCTACCTTAAGCGTTTTCTTAATAGTTGTTTTAGCGTCTGTTGGTACTGAAATAGAGATGGGGGCATCAGTGCTCATGGCAACGGATCCATCAAACACTTGTACCGCTACTGTATCGCCTGTCTGACCGATAAATTTAGCTTTTTCGTTGTTAGGGTTAGTGCCGCCAATGGCCAGTTGAGCAGTTTTTCCATTACAATCAGCTAGTGTAACTGTGAGATCTTTTGCTTCTTCTAGATTAATGGAACTTGGAACGTCGCTAAACGAATGACTTCCCAGTCCGAGCCGTCCATTGTTAGTAATATTGGCACCATCTGAATCCAAACTGAAGCTACAAGTTGGAGCAGTTATAACAGCGTTTACGTTTAACAGGATTGTATTACCTTCAACTGTCTCGCCAGTAACTGCCCCGCCAGTAGCATGTGCCATCCCCATACTCAGGAGTACTGCGGCTAATACGCTGGTTTTCATAATTTGCTTTTTCATTTCATTCATTCCTTATCTATATCTACTTAATAAATTTTGCTTAAAACAACACCACAACAGATTAAACAGTCGCCCGCCAAGGCGGTGCATTTACTTGTCATTTAGAGTTATTTTGTTCGGTTATTAACTTGATGAAATATATGAATATAAATATTCACATTATGAAATCACTTCTGACTTATATCATTGGGTTTCAGGATTTCTGCCTTTAGCATAAGAAAATGAATATTAAATCGCTCAAAAAACAACCTTTCGACGTCGGGGATATTAATAAGATAAGAAATAATTTCCATTTGAAATCAAAAAATTAAGTAATTTTTTACAAAAAAATATAAAAAATGGCTTTTAAGTGATGAAATTTTCCGTATACTACTTCGGCGGTTGATAATAACCGAACAAAATAACTCAAATGTTCGGTTTTTTTGCTCCGCAGTAGAAACTGGTTTCACTGAAAGCTACGCCATTACTTTGAGTAACGTTCCTCCTCGTACTCGCATCTCCCGTCATTGTACAAACACGGCAATCCTCAGAATCGCAAAAAAATTTCATTAATTGTTCTTATGAATATTCTGGTATTAGGTGTGATTGATTCAGCCTGATATTGAATTCGTTTTGAGCAATCCTGTTTAATTCACGCTGTATTGAAGCCGTTCTGTATTGAGTGAATATATTGAGCGTTGAGCGGCTTTCCTGCATAAACCGCATCGTGCCTGTCTATTTAATCCTCGTAACAAAATATCGCCGTAAGCTCTTTGATAGCGGGATGAATAGGACAATGACCAGCATGTTTACTGCTAATAGAGACGCTGGAAAAAATATGCAAGTATTTACAGTGTCAACCCGGAGATATATTGGAATATGTGGAAGATGGAGAGGATAACTGTTAATACAACTCATTAAAGTTACTGTATGTCTTTTGGTATCTTCTAAGATGGAACTTTATATTTATTAACCAGTTATAAATGCATGAAAATATCATTTATTTCATGCTTTTTATCTAGCCTGTTATTCTTTGGTGTTAATGGATCGTCAATAAATCAGGTTTCTCCCAGTGATAAGAATATATATTCTTATCTGGGGGGATATTATTCTGATATTCCTTGGAATGCCAGAAAGATAAAATGCATATGTAGATATTACTTACTCGATCGTAAGAAATAATCGCTCTTTTTATATGGTTTTTTTATTTAAGTTAAATTTTTATAATATATACAGAGAATTAAGGATGTTAAGAATGAATAAATTTCTCATTGCTTTATTATCAACATTTGTGATTACGGGATGTTCCACGCCACAGCTTAGTGATGGCTATATTTCAACCTGTGATTATTTTGAATGTAATGTTAAAGATATCATTTCGGGTACTGAAGTCAAAGTAAATACTCCGCATCCTGTGCCTGATTTTGATAAAAATACATCAATCCAAGACAGACAAATTATACAATCTGGTGGAAAACCCCCTTTTGAAGATAAGCGTTACCGTATTAGGGGAACTTTTAAATTCTAATTTAATTTCCTTGATTATTTTCTTTCTGGTATTTGCTGCGGTATTAAGTGGGGCCTGTGGCTGGAAATCTATTCAGGATTTTGGGGAAACCCAGCTTGAATGGCTCAAAAAGTACAGCCCCTATGCGAATGGTATTCCACGGCGACTTTGTGGTTCAACTCAAAGGTAATCAAAAAACTTTAGCGGAGTTTGTCAAAAAACGGTTTTCCTCTGTTTATAATAGCGATGAAGCAGTCTGAGTTCCCTCAAAAAGAGGGAACTATTAGGTGAGAAATCAGAATTTCTGGGAGATACTGAATTTAATGTTACGTCCAACCCCGGAAACTGATTCACCGAGGTATGGACGATAATCACGATTAAACAGGTTATTTATCGTGATACGTGCTTCAAGATCTTGCCAGAAAGTAGGTTGCCAACTGGCGAATAAACCGTGCAGTGCATAACCTTTACTTTTTTTTAGTGCCCAGTAACTTGCTTCTGGATCCCCGCTTGTAGGAGAACGATCTTGCTTACGGATAAAATCACCAGTCCATCCCATTGTCATTTGCCATTGAGGGATTTTTACGCCTAACATGGCGTGGGCAGAGGTGGGTGGAATTTCCGCAATCCAGGTTTTGTTACCCCAGGGATAGCGTGGTGAAGCGTCTCTTTGACCACGGATAGTTGAGTAAGCAAGTTTTCCAAACAGGTAATCGCTGTCGTAGAAAGTTTCGATTTCCAGCCCCTGAATAGTGTATCCCGGTAAATTACGGTAGTTGGATAAAGGTTTTCCGCAATCCGGTGATTTACACGCGACGCCACGACGGACAAATATTTCATCCTTGCCTCTATTACGGAATAAAGTCGTACGGATTTGTAAACTATCTTGGTCTGCCAGCAGGTTATTGAAATTCAGAATTGCACCGAAGCGTAAACCAGTTATTCTTTCTACATCTAAATTACGGCTGGTGGCCGTGACACCTGCTCGTGCATATTGCATTTCATATTGTTCGTCTATTAATGGAGCACGCCATGTCCGGCTGATATCCGAAAATAGTGACAGGTTTTGCGTTGCTTTCCACATGATACCTAAATGTGGAGACCAGCCAGTATAGGTAACGCTGCTGTAATCATGACCTACATTTGGAGAACTATCATTGTAAATTGATGCGATATTGGGTTTGCCGGTATTGGTGATATGGTCATAGCGAACACCGGGCGTCACAGTAACGCTGCCGATAACCATTTCATCCTGCAAATAGAAACTACTCGTTTTTTGCTCTCCTGAAGGCATGTAGCTTGGTTGAAAGTAACCATAATTATATTCAGGTTTTTTGTTTTTGCTTTTATCATGTATCAGGGTATTACGTTGATTTTTATGCCAACGAGCTCCAACGAGTAATGTGTGTTCTATGTGCCCGGTTATAAATGCATTTTTGTTATTTATATCTGCTAAGTTATCTACATAGTCGATCCAGCTTCTATTTCCTAATGAACCAATAAAACCGCTGTGGGCTTTTTCAGAGCGTTTATCATGCTGTTCTGTTTTTGAATAGGCATAGGTTGCTGTCAGGTTAAGTAATGGATTATCTTCCGGTGCGATATTCCATTTAGCTGTGTAATTTTGGTCTGTTTGATCACGATAAACTAATTTCCGGCACCAGGCTTCATTCCAACCATATTTTTCAACTTCGGCTTCTGATGGAATAGCGATATCATCGCGTTTGGCTGCCCACGGCTGCCAGCCCGCAGAATCAGAACGCATAGCGGAAAGTGTCAATGTGTGAGTATCATTCAGGTAAAAATTCGTTTTCAGTAAGTAGGATGCCTGATCACTCTTAGAGAAAGCAAAGCGGGTACCATCTGGCCGTCTAATATTGCCGCCATCCCGTTTGCTCATATATAACAGGCCGTCAGCGAAACCTTCTATTGTCCGGCCATAGACTGCGCTGCTATAAATATTTTGGCGATCATTGGTGTGATAACTGTATTTCAGTAATCCACCAAAATCTTCTCCCGGCCGTAACAAATCACTGGCATCTTTGGTAACAACTTTAACTGTTCCGCCAAATCCGCCATTACCATCAAGTAGGTTATGCGGGCCTTTATCGACATCCACCCGTTTGATTAATTCCGGCTCAATAAAGATAGATCCCTGGAGATATTTTTCGAAACCTTTTGGTGCATCATCCAGTGTGATTTTTATGTCTTCTGTATCACCCATTCCCCAGATGTTCAGGGTTTGACCTCCTGGGCGGGGCGAGCCTGACATCGAAACGCCAGGGAGTTGATTGAGTAACTCGGCGATATTGTCTGCCTGGGTACGCTCAATATCTGATTTTCTTAATACAGAACTTCCCGCGCTGACGCTATTGTTTAATTCCCCAATAACGGAAAGCGCGGGAAGGGCAATCACCTTCTCTGACTTTTCTAACCTTTCTGCGGCTTTTTGTGTTTCATTCTCCTGTGCTGTCAGATAACCGGGCAGGCCCGTACTAAGAACAATCATGCCTGATAAAGCATAACGAACAGTGCGATTTATTTGCTGTGTTGTTCCTGATACGGATGTTTTTTGTTGTTTCCCGAGATTTTTCATTGCCATAAATACCTTTGGAATGTAGCCAAGTAAAAGAACTTCATTTAAATAGGTCACTTGACGAAGGAAATCGGGTAGAAAAAAGTTAATAACGGGATTAACTTTTTTTTCTGATTGATCTTAATGATGGGTTACTGTGTTTTTATACAGTTCATGATGATTGGTCAAAGCAAAATGCGAAAGATTATGCATGTGGATTGTTTCAATGGTAGTTCCCCTGCCACTATATCGGAGCAGGGGAGATTTGATTAAGATTTTTCAGGAATAGCTTTCAGAACTGCGGTCAATAGTTGCCAGTATTGTCCAACACTTTTGATATGAACCTGTTCGTCAGGGGAGTGAGCGCCTGTGATAGTTGGCCCGATAGAGACCATATCCATATCAGGATAAGGTTTCTTAAACAGACCACATTCCAGCCCTGCGTGGATCACCATAATATTGGGTGTTTTATCGAACAGCTGTTGATAAGTTTCACGTACCAGGTGCATAACCGGAGAATTTGCATCCGGCTGCCAGCCTGGATAATCGCCTTTGGCAGTAATTTCAGCGCTTGATAGTTTAGCCAAGGAACCTAGCATGCTTATAATATAGGATTTGCCGCTGTCGATAAGCGAACGGATCAGACAAATAATATTGACCTTATCCTGCTCCATCGCCACAACGCCCACGTTGAGAGAGGTTTCTACTACGCCTTTGATGATGTCGCTCATACGGATAACACCGTTTGGTGTACTGTTCAGCAATGAGATAAAACGGTTCTGGCAATCATCAGTCAGTGCCTGAATATCGGTTTCAATCTCTTCCAGCAATACAGTCAGGTTTTTCTCGACGATGGTATATTCATTTTTCAGGATCTCTAGGTAGTTATCTTTCAGTTGGGTCAGCTGCGCTGTTTTATCGGCGGGGACGGCAACAATAACATGACCTTCACGTGGAATGGCATTACGCAGCGTACCGCCCTGGAACTCAAGCAGTTTTAGCTCCAGTTCCTCAGTATGGGCCGCAAGGAATCGTGCCAGTAGCTTGTTGGCATTGCCCAGTCCTAGATGAATATCACAACCGGAATGCCCGCCTTTCAGACCTTTGATAGTGAGTTTCAGTGTTTTGTAGTGAGTCGGAATTGTTTCACGGGTAAGTGCTAATGTTGTGGTGAAATCGATACCTCCGGCACAACCCATGTAGATTTCGCCTTCTTCTTCTGAATCGGTATTGATTAAAATATCAGCTTTCAGCCAGCCCGGTTGCAGGCCAAAAGCACCATCCATTCCGGTTTCTTCCGTCATGGTCAGTAAAACTTCCAGAGGACCATGTTTTACGTTGTCATCAGCCAGCACAGCTAATGCTGACGCCAGGCCAATACCATTATCTGCACCCAATGTTGTACCTTGTGCAGTAACCCATTCACCATCAATATAAGGACGGATAGGATCTTGAGTGAAGTCATGCTCCGTATCGTTGTTTTTCTGTGGCACCATATCAAGGTGAGCTTGCAGAACAACCGTTTTACGATTTTCCAGCCCTTTACTGGCTGGCTTTCTGAGCAGAATATTGCCAACCTGATCGCGTTCAACGTGCAAGCCTTTTTCTTGCGCCCATTGAACGATGTGAGTCGCCAGCGCTTCTTCATGATAAGAAGGGTGAGGAATAGAGCAGATTTTGGCAAAGATGTCCCACAGAGGCTGAGGGGATAATTGTGATAGTTCTGACACGACGAATCTCCTGTGACTGCATCTCAATAAGATGGAAATACTACTCTCTACCCGAGATATAGGTTTTATTGTTACGAGCGATTAACGTTATGATGCTATTGATCTCAGAATACCACTTTCTTTTGGTAAGGCTAATGTGATTCATCGATTCCCTGTTTCCGCTGGTTTTTGCTAGCCTAAATCAATATAATCTCGCGCAACTTTTTCTACGAAAACTCTTTTCTGAAATATTCTTAAGTTGCTGGGATCAATTCTTATGAGCGAAAAATATGTTGTAACTTGGGATATGTTGCAAATACATGCCCGTAAATTGGCGCAACGTTTACTCCCTGTCGAACAATGGAAAGGCATTATTGCTGTGAGTCGAGGGGGGCTTGTACCTGGCGCTCTCCTGGCACGTGAATTGGGTATCCGTCATGTAGATACTGTCTGTATTTCCAGCTATGACCATAATAATCAGCGCGATCTGCAAGTGCTGAAAAAAGCAGAAGGTGATGGTGAAGGTTTCATCGTTGTAGATGATTTGGTCGATACTGGGGGCACGGCTCAGGTTATCCGTGATATGTATCCCAAAGCGCATTTTGTGACTATTTTCGCCAAACCAGCAGGTCGTCCTCTTGTTGATGATTATGTTGTTGATATTCCGCAAGATACTTGGATCGAGCAACCTTGGGATATGAGCGTAGTATTCGTGCCGCCAATTTGTGAAAGTAAATAAAATCAGCATTTGTTATGGCAAATCAAAATCTTTCAGAATCACTTTTTAAGCCAAGGCAAAAGCATCAGGAAACTTCCACGCTAGTAAAGCACCGCCATCCCCGGTTGATTGCCGGTAATTACAATACGTTGGATGGTAATAGTCATGGGCGCTGGTATCGTATGATTAACCGGCTGATGTGGATTTGGCGAGGAATTGATCCCTTTGAGATAGAAGAAGTGTTGTGTCGGATTGCCATGGCAAACGCTCAACGTAGTGATGATAATTTACTGGATACCGTGGTTGGGTATCGTAAAGGTAATTGGATTTTTGAGTGGTCACATCAGGCGATGCTGTGGCAACAGAAAGCGTTACAGGCCGGTCAAACCACAGCAGCAGGTAATTTCTGGTTGAAAGCGGCCAATTTGTATAGCATCGCCGGTTATCCTCATCTCAAAGGTGATGATCTGTCTCAGCAGGCCGTTGTTTTGGCAAATAAAGCCTATGAAAATGCAGCCCGTTGCTCTGACTATCAGTTGAGAAAGATAGAGTTCAAACTGAAAGAGGGCGGTTGTGTCACTGGTTTTCTGCATTTGCCTCAACGGCCACAAGGACCCGCTCCAACTATTTTGGTGTGTGGCAGCTTAGATAATTTGCAAAGCGATTATTATCAGTTATTCCGTGATTATTTGGCACCTTTGGGATTCGCGATGCTGACTGTGGATATGCCTTCAGTGGGTTATTGTTCACGTCTGCGATTGACTCAGGATACTTGTACTCTTCATCAACAAATAATTCATCAACTGGATGAAATTCCTTGGATTGACCATACGCGGGTTGGCGTTTTTGGTTTCCGCTTTGGTGCCAATATTGCTGTTCGCCTGGCATATTTGGAATCTAAACGTATCAAAGGTGTTGCCACTTTTGGCGCTATTGTTCATGAGTGGCTCAATAGCGCTGAACGCCAGCAAAATGCCCCTGCAATGTATCTCGATATGTTTGCCAGCCGGATGGGTATTTATAACGTTGATGAAAATGCGTTTCGCCTCGAACTTGGTTGTTATTCCCTTAAAAAACAAGGCCTGTTAGGCCGACGTTGTTCCGTTCCTATGCTGGCTGGTTACTGGCAGAATGATATTTTCAGCCCGAAGGAAGAATCAAAGCTGATAGCAATGTCATCAATGGACAGTAAATTATTGACTATTCCGACAACGCCTGTTTACAGCAGCTTCAATAAGGCATTACAGGAAACCAGTCAGTGGTTGAAAAATAAAATGGGTTAGTTGAAATTGAGGGCATAAGTTTATTTTGAACTCACATTTTTTCAATTTATCGTTATGCCTGTTGGCATAACGCTTCTCTCCTGCTAAAACTGAACGCTGTTTTTTCAAATTAAATATAACGGCAAAAATATGATGAATGGTAGCCAAACATTAGTTGTAAAGCTGGGGACAAGTGTATTGACCGGCGGCTCTCGTCGTCTGAACCGGGCTCGCATTGTAGAGCTGGTACGCCAATGTGCTCAACAACATGAAAAAGGCCACCGCATTATTATTGTAACTTCCGGGGCTATTGCGGCTGGCCGGGAACATCTGGGATATCCGGATTTACCTGCAACTATTGCTTCTAAGCAATTGCTGGCGGCAGTAGGTCAGAGCCGGTTGATTCAGCTGTGGGAACAGTTTTTTTCTATTTACGGTATTCATGTTGGTCAGATGTTACTGACCCGTGCGGACTTGGAAGATCGCGAGCGTTTTTTAAATGCCAGAGATACCTTAAATGCTCTGCTTGATAATCGCATTGTTCCTGTAATCAATGAAAATGATGCGGTTGCGACCGCAGAAATTAAAGTGGGTGATAATGATAATTTATCTGCACTGGCAGCAATTCTGGGTGGAGCAGATAAACTGTTATTATTGACTGATATTGAAGGGCTATATACTGCTGATCCGCGCAGTAATTCAAATGCAGAACTTATTCCGGAAGTTTATGACATCAGCGACGAATTACGTATGGTTGCCGGTGATAGCGTTTCCGGTTTAGGGACGGGCGGAATGGCGACTAAGCTTCAGGCTGCGGGTATTGCAGGCCGTGCCGGTATTGATGTCATTATTGCTGCCGGTAATAAACCTGATGTTATCGCGGATGTCATTGAAGGTAATCCGGTGGGGACGCGCTTTCATGGGCTGGAAAGCCCGATGGAAAATCGCAAGCGTTGGATTTTTGGTGCCCCTCCTGCGGGTGAAATTATTGTTGATCACGGCGCTGAAACCGCAATCTGTGAAAAAGGCAGCTCTTTGTTGCCGAGAGGGATTAAAAATATTAAAGGTGATTTCTCCCGTGGAGAGGTTATCTGTATTCGTAGCCTGTCTGGTAAGGATTTGGCGCACGGCGTTTGCCGTTATAACAGTGATGCTTTGCGTTTGATTGCAGGCCACCATTCACAGCAGATAAACCAAATTCTCGGTTATGAATATGGCGCTGTTGCGGTTCATCGTGACGACATGATTGTGAGTTAAGGATTCATAATGTTAGAGCAAATGGGAAAGGCTGCCAGAGAAGCCTCATGGCAACTGGCACAGCTAAGTACAAAACAGAAAAATCAGGCATTAATCCACATTGCAGATTTGCTGGAGCAGGAAAGTGCAATCATTTTCGAAGCTAATCAGCTTGATATGGCTCAGGCTCGTGAACAGGGAATGAGTGAAGCGTTGCTGGATCGTCTGTTATTGACACAAGAACGTTTGGCAGCGATAGCTAACGATGTTCGCCAGGTGTGCCGTTTATCTGACCCAGTAGGGCAAGTTATTGATGGTGGTTTGCTCGATAGTGGTTTGAAGTTAGAACGTCGCCGTGTACCGCTTGGTGTGATTGGGGTGATTTATGAAGCCCGCCCTAATGTCACTATTGATGTTGCATCTTTGTGTTTGAAAACAGGTAATGCGGTTATTTTGCGTGGTGGTAAAGAAACTCATAACACCAATCAGGCAACAGTGAAAGTCATTCAGCAGGCACTTGAGCAGAGTGGGTTACCTGCCGCAGCCGTGCAGGCGATAGATAAACCGGATCGTGAATTAGTTACTCAGCTACTGAAAATGGATCGTTATGTGGATATGCTGATTCCACGCGGTGGCGCTGGGTTGCATAAGCTGTGCCGTGAGCAGTCAACCATTCCGGTTATTACCGGTGGTATCGGTGTCTGCCACACTTTTGTCGATGAAAGTGCTGATTTCGATAAGGCATTGACTGTCATCACTAACGCTAAGGTTCAACGACCAAGCGCCTGTAATGCTTTGGAAACGTTGCTGGTACATCATAGGATCGCGGCAGATTTTCTGCCTGTATTGAGTAGGAATATGGCAGGACAAGGAGTTACTCTTCACGCGAGTCAATCAGCAATGGAATTTTTGCGGGAAGGCCCTGCAACAGTCGTGGATGTGACAGAAGCAGATTACAGTGATGAGTGGTTATCTTTGGATATGAATGTGGAAATTATCAGTGATATTGACCGGGCAATTAGCCATATCCGTACATACGGCACATCCCATTCTGATGCGATTCTGACCGAATCTTTGCACAATGCTGATTATTTTGTTCGTCAGGTAGATTCTGCGGCGGTTTATGTGAACGCCAGCACGCGTTTTACCGATGGTGGACAGTTTGGTTTGGGGGCGGAGGTTGCCGTCAGTACTCAGAAACTGCATTCCCGTGGTCCAATGGGATTAGATGCGCTGACTACGTATAAGTGGGTTGGTTATGGAGATAATTTAATCCGTAAGTAATCTGTTTATTGTTACCCCAAAAGTGTGTCTGATTAATTGATATATCGGTAGGATCATGCTTTGGGGTAGCTTTTTCCCTATAGATTAATTTTTGATTTTACGTTGATGTAAAGTTCTGGTTACTATAGCTGTTAATATATTTTTAATGATGAAATTTACCAAGGATATCAGGCAATGAACCCAATATTGTTTATTGTAGGTGCGCGTGGGGCAGGAAAAACGACGGTTGGAAAGTTATTAGCCAATGAGTTATCGTACACATTTATTGACACCGATCATCATATTCAACAAATTAGTAATATGACCATTGCGGATATTGTTAGCCAGCAAGGGTGGCAGCAATTTCGACAATTGGAAACTAAGGCTTTACAACAAGTTAGTCAAAGTAACCGGGTTATTTCCACCGGCGGTGGGATTATTCTTTCCGCTGAAAATCGCCAATATATGCGACAAAATGGTACGGTGATTTATCTTCAGGCGTCTGCTGACATATTGGCTGAACGATTAATGCAGCAACCGGAAAGTACTCAACGCCCCAGTTTAACTGGAAAATCTATTGTTGAAGAAATGGAAGAAGTACTCACCGCCAGGGAGAATCTCTATTGTGAGTGTGCAGATCATATTATTAATGCGCAACTTTCACCGGAAAGAATTATAGCTTGTGTGAAAGAAATTATTCTTCCGAGAAGAATATCCTGACGCTATTTTTTTTAAAAAATAATAATATTATGGTATCGAATGGATAAATAATATTTTCTATTTATTTTTCAAATGGGTTGAGATACGAATATGCTGTTTAAATTTCTAAAATTTGTTTTTCGTTTAATGTTCCGTTTGACGATAGAAGGAGATATTAAACAATTTACCCATCCAAAATGCCTTATCACACCTAATCATGTCTCTTTTCTTGATGGTGTTTTGCTAACACTTTTCTTACCTGTCAAGCCGGCATTTGCTGTCTACTCCAGCATTGCAAACCAAGGGTTTATGAAATGGGTAAGGAGGTATATTGAAATAGTTCCTTTGGATCCAATAAATCCAATGGCCGTCAGGGGACTGCTCAAAGCAATAGAGAAAGGGAGGCCGATAGTTGTTTTTCCTGAAGGACGAATTACGGTTACTGGTTCTTTGATGAAAATCTACGATGGGGCGGCTTTTATTGCCGCTGTATCGGGGGCAATGGTGGTACCTGTCCGCATTGAGGGGTTGGAACAAACGATATTCAGCCGATTAAAAGGTATCTTCAAACTTCATCTTTTTCCGAAGGTGACAATAAAAATTCTGCCTGCCACACAATTGCCAATGCCGGATGCGCCTAACGCGGACCAGAGACGCCGTTTGGCGGGAGAACGTTTGCATGAAATTATGATGAGTGCACGAATGGCGACTCGTCCGCAAGAGACAATATTTGAATCTTTACTGGTTGCACAAAAGCGATTTGGCCGCTTTAAGCCCTGTATTGAAGATGCTTCTTTTAAAGAAGATAGCTATAACAGTTTGCTTAAAAAAACGCTGGGTATTAGCCGTATTTTGCAACGTTTTACCTGTCGGAATGAACGGATTGGTTTTCTTTTACCCAATACCACTATTATGGCAGCGGCTATATTTGGCGCATCTTTGAGAGGCAGAATTCCCGCCCTGTTAAACTATACCTCAGGCAGTTACGGGCTGAAAAATGCCATAACAACCGCCAGTATCAAAACGATTGTGACTTCCCGGCAGTTTCTGGAAAAGGAGCAGTTAACGCATTTATCTGAGCAGGTTACTGAGGTTAATTGGGTTTATCTTGAGGATTTGAAAGGTACAGTGACTTTGCTGGATAAATTCTGGATCTTGTGGCATCTCTTTTTTCCGAAACAAGCGATGGTGGCGCAAAAACCAGATGATGATGCGTTAGTGTTATTTACGTCCGGTTCAGAAGGTGTGCCAAAAGGTGTGGTTCATAGCCACGCTAGTTTGTTGGCAAATGTGGAACAGATAAAAACCATTACTGATTTCAATCCACTTGACCGTTTTATGTCTTCTGTACCACTGTTTCATGCATTTGGATTGACTGTTGGCCTGTTTACGCCACTGTTAACGGGTAGCCGGGTATTCCTTTATCCAAATCCACTGCATTATCGAGTGGTGTCAGAATTGGTATATGAACGTAACTGCACCGTATTGTTGGGTTCATCGACTTTCCTAGAGAATTGTGCCTATTTTGCCCACCCATATGATTTTGTACGTCTTCGCTGTGTTATGGCGGGTGTTGAAAAGCTTGCTGAAAGCACTCGACGTGTTTGGCAAAATAAATTCGGTATCCGCATTCTGGAAGGATATGGCGT
The DNA here is from genome assembly GCF_042879375.1 of Photorhabdus sp. RM323S. Classification (NCBI taxonomy): domain Bacteria; kingdom Pseudomonadati; phylum Pseudomonadota; class Gammaproteobacteria; order Enterobacterales; family Morganellaceae; genus Photorhabdus; species Photorhabdus sp. RM323S. The sequence continues at coordinate 16,102 of NZ_JBHFKZ010000014.1, read as the reverse complement.
GACAGAATGTGCGCCTGTTGTTGCATTGAATGTACCGATGATGGCTAAGGTTGGTACTGTTGGGCGAATTTTGCCGACAATGGAGTTCCGTTTGATTCCGGTGGAAGGTATTAAGGAAGGGGGATGTTTGCAACTGCGTGGCCCGAATGTGATGAAAGGGTATCTGCGGGGGGATGATCCAAATCATTTAGAACGTCCATCGGCAGAAGATGAGCATCGGAATATTCAGTGTGGCTGGTTCGATACTGGAGATATTGTTTCAATTGATGAACAAGGATTCTGTACTGTTCTTGGTCGGGTGGAACGTTTTGCTGAACTGTCAGATGAAATAGTGTCACAGGACCGTGGAGAAACTTGCATTGCAAGTTTCTCCTGACTCCAGACATGTTGTTACAGTTAAGAGTGATCATAGCAAAGGAGAAATGATTGGTGCTGTTCACTACTGATTTGGAACTTGAATACTTATTAATGCTTCAGACTGCTCAGGAATAATAATCGTGAATGTATCCTCTGTTGTTGCTCAGCCGTTATTAACCCGTGGTATGAAAGCCGTATTGGCATCACAGTTTTTTTCGGCTTTTGCGGATAATGCGCTGTTGTTTGCGATTCTGGCACAGTTGAAAGCCCAGTTTTATCCTGACTGGAGCCAGCCGATATTGCAGATAGTGTTTGTCCTTGCGTATATCTTGTTGGCGCCTTTTGTCGGGCGAATAGCAGATCGTTTTCCCAAAGGTCGTGTGATGCTGTTTGCCAATAGCTTAAAGCTATTGGGCGCGCTTAGTGTTTGTCTGGGTTATGATCCCTTTTTTGGCTATGCTTTGGTTGGGATTGGTGCAGCGGCATATTCACCGGCCAAATACGGAATCTTGGTTGAATTGACAGATGGTGATCGCTTGGTGAAAGCGAATGGTTTGGTGGAAGCTTCAACGATAGTTGCTATTCTCACCGGTTCTGTGGCGGGTGGTTTTTTGTCTGACTGGAGCTTGACAGTTGCATTATTTACTTGTGCACTGACATACGGTATTGCTGCCATTGTTAATTTATTTATTCCTCGATTGTCGGTGGCCCGTCGCGGGAGGGGCTGGAATCTGAAAAAGATACTGACAGATTTTACCTCAGCATGTTGCATTCTTTGGCATAACAAAGAAGCCCGATTTTCTTTGGTTGGAACCAGTTTATTCTGGGGGGCTGGGATCACACTGAGATTTCTGTTGGTGTTATGGGTGCCAGTTGTTTTGGGAATTGTCGATAACAGCACGCCAACAGTACTTAATGTGATGGTTGCTATTGGGATTGTTATCGGCGCAGGTATTGCTGCGCGTTTTATTACATTGAGAACAGTCCGCCGTTGTATGCCTGCGGGCATTTTAATCGGTGTGATGGTGGTAATTTTTGCTGTTCAGCAGAGTCTCTGGGCTTCTCACGTCATACTTATTATTCTCGGCATTTTTGGTGGCCTGTTTGTCGTTCCGTTGAATGCCTTATTGCAGGAAAGTGGCAGGCAAACGGTTGGGGTTGGTAATGCAATCGCCGTGCAGAATTTGGGTGAGAATACCGCCATGTTACTGATGCTTGGCCTATATTCATTGACCATTAAAATAGGTATTCCGGTTGTCACAATAGGGATAAGTTTTGGTGTGTTGTTTGTGCTGACAATCACTGGTTTGTGGATTTGGAATCAGTTTCAGAAAAATTGATCTTTTATTGGATAAAAGGTGTGTTTATGGATGAAAAAATTCTGACTCAGTTTAGTATTGAACTGGGAATGAAACTGAGACAGCAGAAATTGTGGGTGACTTGTGCTGAATCTTGCACAGGTGGCTGGCTGGCAAAAGCAATTTCAGATATTGCCGGTAGCTCTGCTTATTTTGACCGGAGCTTTGTGACATACAGCAATAAAGCCAAACATCAGATGCTTGGTGTATCAGAAACCACCTTACAGCAATATGGCGCTGTCAGTGAACAAGTTGTGAAAGAGATGGCAGCAGGGGCGTTGAAAGTAGCGCAAGCCGATTTGGCGGTTTCTATTAGTGGTATCGCCGGGCCTGATGGTGGTAGTGAAGAAAAGCCTGTTGGCACAGTATGGTTTGGGTTTGCATATCGCACAGTCAATGGGATAGAAGTTGTATCCCGGCATTGTTGTTTTAACGGTGATCGAAATGAAGTACGCCTTCAATCTGCAATTTATTCTCTGAGGACATTGTTATCAGAGATTATAAAAAATTAGCTTGATGCTGTATGACTATACAGTATAATTGCAGGCAACATTTTGGTATTAAAAATTATTCATCGGCAGTGAGGTAACCCTTTCATTGCTTACGAGGGAGTAAAAATGGCTATTGATGAAAATAAACAAAAAGCACTGGCAGCGGCACTGGGCCAAATTGAAAAACAGTTTGGTAAAGGTTCCATCATGCGTCTGGGCGAAGACCGTTCAATGGACGTTGAAACTATCTCCACTGGCTCACTGTCACTAGATATTGCATTAGGTGCTGGTGGCTTGCCGATGGGACGCATTGTCGAAATCTATGGCCCGGAATCTTCTGGTAAGACAACGCTGACATTACAGGTTATTGCCGCAGCACAGCGTGAAGGTAAAACTTGTGCGTTTATTGATGCTGAACACGCCCTTGATCCTGTCTATGCGAAGAAACTGGGTGTTGATATTGACAATCTGTTGTGTTCTCAGCCAGACACAGGAGAACAGGCTCTTGAGATTTGTGATGCGTTGACACGTTCCGGTGCGGTTGATGTCATTATTGTCGACTCCGTTGCGGCTTTAACACCAAAAGCTGAAATCGAAGGAGAAATCGGTGATTCTCATATGGGGTTAGCTGCTCGTATGATGAGTCAGGCAATGCGCAAACTGGCGGGTAACCTGAAAAGTTCCAATACGCTTTTGATCTTTATCAACCAGATCCGGATGAAAATTGGTGTTATGTTCGGTAACCCCGAAACCACAACCGGTGGTAATGCGCTGAAATTCTATGCTTCTGTACGTCTGGATATTCGCCGCATTGGTTCCGTGAAAAATGGCGAAGAAGTCGTTGGTAGCGAAACCCGTGTTAAGGTTGTGAAAAACAAAGTGGCAGCGCCATTTAAGCAAGCAGAATTTCAGATTATGTACGGTGAAGGCATCAACACTTATGGTGAATTGATCGACTTGGGTGTGAAACATAAATTGGTGGAAAAAGCAGGTGCGTGGTACAGCTACAATAGTGATAAAATTGGCCAGGGCAAAGCGAATGCAACTATCTACCTGAAAGAACACCCTGAAATTGCTACTGAACTGGATAAAAAGTTACGCGAAATGCTGCTACATAATACTGGAGAGTTCAGCAGTGCTGCTTCTGATTATGAAGACAAAGAAAACGAAGAGTTGAATAACGAAGAATTCTAATCTGATTATATTGATAGCCTGTATTCTGGTATTAAAGCTATAAAAGTTTTGTCACCAAACTTATAACCGCGTTAATAATGACGCGGTTTTTTCTCTCAGAAAGCAAGTATTATCCATATTATGCGATCATGCTTTCAGAAAATACCCAGACGATTTACAATACTGCCAGCGAATGGATGTATCTGGGATTTTACTTCTAATGGAAGAAATTTTATCTTATCCCCACTTTGTTTATTCGTGAGTTGAAAATAGGTGATGAAATATTCCACCTAACCAATTCATAAATCTGTTTTTTCCAGCTTGATTTCGGGACAATTATGAGCAAAAGCACCGCTGAGATCCGTCAAGCGTTTCTCGACTTTTTTCATACTAAAGGGCATCAGGTAGTACCAAGTAGTTCTTTGGTGCCAAATAATGACCCAACACTGCTGTTTACCAACGCAGGGATGAACCAGTTTAAGGATGTATTTCTTGGGCAGGACAAAAGATCTTATTCCCGAGCAACAACTGCTCAACGTTGTGTTCGTGCCGGTGGTAAACATAATGATTTAGAAAACGTAGGTTATACCGCACGTCATCATACTTTCTTTGAAATGCTGGGTAATTTTAGTTTTGGTGATTACTTCAAACATGATGCGATTAGCTATGCTTGGGAGCTTCTGACCGGCAAGGATTGGTTCAATTTGCCTAAAGAAAAATTATGGGTGACTGTCTATCAGACTGATAATGAAGCCTATGATATCTGGCAAAATGAAGTTGGAATACCAGCAGAAAGAATTATCCGTATTGGCGATAACAAAGGTGCACCTTATGCATCAGATAACTTCTGGCAAATGGGTGATACCGGTCCTTGTGGCCCTTGTACTGAAATTTTTTATGATCATGGTGATCATATCTGGGGTGGACCGCCAGGAAGTCCAGAGGAAGACGGTGACAGGTATATTGAAATCTGGAACATCGTCTTTATGCAGTTCAACCGTCAGGCTGATGGTACAATGGAACCGTTGCCAAAACCATCCGTAGATACCGGTATGGGGTTGGAGCGTATCGCTGCTGTATTGCAGCATGTTAATTCCAACTATGAGATTGATCTGTTCCGTGAGTTGATTGCTGATGTGGCGGGTGTTACTGGTGCTACAGATGATCTGAGTAATAAATCTCTGCGGGTTATTGCCGACCACATCCGTTCATGTGCGTTCCTGATTTGTGATGGCGTTATTCCTTCCAATGAAAACCGTGGTTATGTTTTGCGCCGTATTATCCGCCGGGCTATCCGTCACGGTAACATGTTGGGCGCTAAAGATACCTTCTTCTACAAATTGGTTGCTCCATTGATAAAAGTGATGGGCGCTGCGGGAGAAGAACTTAAGCGTCAGCAAACTATTGTTGAGCAGGTTTTGAGAACAGAGGAAGAACAATTTGCCCGTACTCTGGAACGCGGTCTTCAATTACTGGACGATGAACTATCAAGACTGTCCGGTGATATTCTGGATGGTGAAACCGTCTTCCGTCTGTACGATACCTATGGTTTTCCTGTGGATTTAACTGCCGATGTTTGCCGTGAGCGTAATATTAAGGTTGATGAAGACGGTTTTGCCGCTGCAATGGAAAATCAACGTCGTCGGGCCCGTGAATCAAGTGGTTTCGGGACGGATTATAATGAATTGATCAATGTTGATGAATGCAGTGATTTCTCTGGTTATGATCATAATGAACAGCAGGTAATAGTAACCGCTATCTTCCGTAATGGCGAATCAGTTAATCAAATTCAAGCGGGTGAAGAAGCGATTATTATACTGGATAAGACCACTTTTTATGCTGAGTCCGGTGGGCAAGTTGGTGACTGGGGTATTCTGAGCAATAATGATTGTGCTTTTGATGTTACTGATACACAAAAATACAGTCAGGCTATCGGTCACATCGGTAAGATTACAAAGGGTAGCTTAAGTGTAAACCATAAGGTCAATGCTGTTATTGATATAGAACGTCGTGATGCAATCCGTTTGAATCATTCAGCAACTCATCTGTTACATGCTGCATTACGTCAGATTTTAGGTGAACATGTATCTCAGAAAGGCTCCTTGGTTAACGATAAATATCTCCGTTTTGATTTTTCTCATTTTGAAGCAATGAAACTGGAGCAGATCCGTCAGGTTGAGGATTTGGTTAATGCCGAAGTTCGTAAGAATTCACCGATCGTGACGGAATTGATGGATTTGGAAGCAGCAAAAGCCAAAGGTGCTATGGCACTGTTTGGTGAAAAATACGAAGAGCAAGTTCGTGTACTGTCAATGGGGAATTTTTCCACTGAATTATGTGGCGGGACTCACGCAAACCGTACTGGTGATATTGGTTTATTCCGGATTACTGCTGAATCCGGAACGGCTGCGGGTATTCGTAGGATTGAAGCAATTACGGGTAAAAAAGCGTTGGAATCTGTGCACCAACAAGCTAATTTGCTCCAGGATATTGCTCAATTGGTGAAAAGTGATATCAATAACTTGAGTGAAAAAGTACGGGTAACACTGGATAAAACCAAAGCACTGGAAAAAGAGCTCCAACAGCTTAAAGATCAACAGGCTACACAGGAAGGCTCTTTTTTGGCAAGTAAAGCGAAAGACTTTAACGGTGTGAAGTTGCTGGTTAGCCAGTTAAATAATACTGAGCCTAAAATGTTGAGAACTATGGTTGATGATCTAAAAAATCAACTGGGTTCAGCAATTATTGTGCTTTCTACTATAAGTGATGATAAAGTCAGCCTAATTGTTGGTGTCACAAAGGATCTGACTGCTAGAATAAAAGCAGGTGAGTTAATTTCTTCTGTAGCTCAACAAATCGGTGGTAAAGGTGGTGGTCGCCCTGATATGGCCCAAGCAGGTGGTTCTGATGTTAAAGCGTTGCCTTCTGCTTTGGATAGCGTGGAAGAGTGGGTAGCATCGCGGCTTACCTGAATTACCTGAGTTTAGAGGGCACCATGATAGCTGTTTTTATGGTGCCTTGAAGTCTTGTTGTGAAATTGTTAAAAGGTTGAGCGCACATTTATTTATTTTGGCTAAACTATATATGTAGGAAATGCGTTCAAAATTGCTTATACTTTAAGCATATAACATTGTTTTACGTTTTCACGGTGTTTGGATGGATAATAGCGGGGAAACCTAAAGACCCGACTCTTTTAAATTTTCAAGGAGCAAAGAATGCTTATTCTGACTCGTCGAGTTGGTGAAACGCTCATGATAGGCGATGAGGTAACAGTTACAGTACTGGGGGTTAAAGGTAACCAAGTTCGTATTGGTGTCAATGCCCCTAAAGAAGTTTCTGTTCACCGTGAAGAAATTTATCAGCGGATTCAGGCAGAAAAATCTCAGCCAACAACTTATTGACTTTAAGTTGGCGTCCTATCTTTGTCAGAACCGGGCGCCATTTTTGAAGTATCTCATCTCTGTTAGTTGTTTATTCCCTTTATTCTTAAATTGTTACCTATCTTCCCAATCTTTTTTGTTTTTCTATCGTAAGAAAAGACAACGTCCATGATGCTATTGTGGGAAATAATGGCTTGCATACATTTCAATTGAAGATAGGGTAATTTGCTGCTGACAAAATACACTCTTTGTCGTCAAACCATCCATCTTGTGCGTGAAGTATCCAAACAAACACAGGTTTAGAAAAATTGTTTGACTTATAAGTCTGGGAAAGTAATATGTGCGCCACGCAGTGACGAGGAGCTTAAACAAAAGTTCTGAGCCGCAGTTCGAAAAATAGCTCGAAAGAAAGCGTACGGTGAGATGGCCGAGAGGCTGAAGGCGCTCCCCTGCTAAGGGAGTATGCGGTCAAAAGCTGCATCGAGGGTTCGAACCCCTCTCTCACCGCCATTTTAAGACCATGCATCCATAGCTCAGCTGGATAGAGTACTCGGCTACGAACCGAGCGGTCGGAGGTTCGAATCCTCCTGGATGCACCATCTTAACCTTAAGATGAAGTTATCTAAGGTACCATTCAGGTAATCAAAGCAACTACTGCCTTTTACCAGAGTAACAAACGAAACATGCATCCATAGCTCAGCTGGATAGAGTACTCGGCTACGAACCGAGCGGTCGGAGGTTCGAATCCTCCTGGATGCACCATATTTAACCTTGAGATGAAATCATCTAGGGTACTATTCAGGTAATCGAAGCAACTACTGCCTTTTACCAGAGTAATAAACGAAACATGCATCCATAGCTCAGCTGGATAGAGTACTCGGCTACGAACCGAGCGGTCGGAGGTTCGAATCCTCCTGGATGCACCATCTTAAGAGCCCCGTCTAAAAAACGGGGTTTTTTCTTTATCTGTATTGCTGTCATCAGCCTGCCCCTTCCCTTGTATAGCACTGAAATACTTTTGCTTATATATCTAATCAGCGACAATTTGGCTTGTTTAAGATAAAGTAAACCTTTATAAAAATTCTTCTAAAACACTACGGGAGGTCGAATTGATCCCGGACGTATCAAAGGCTCTATCATGGCTAGAAGCGCATCCGACAATTTTAAAGGGAATTCGTCGCGGTGTTGAGCGTGAAACATTGCGTGTTACTTCAGAGGGTGATTTGGCAGCAACGGAGCATCCTAAAGCACTTGGCGCAGCGCTTACGCATAAATGGATTACGACTGATTTTGCAGAGTCATTGTTAGAATTCATAACACCAGTCGATGATGACATAAAATATACTATTTCATTTCTTAGCGATATTCATCGTCATACGGCGCGTGTTCTGGATAAAGAAAAAATGTGGCCTTTGAGTATGCCATGCTTTATTGATGCGGAAGAGAATATTACTCTGGCTCAGTATGGTACATCGAATATTGGTCGCTATAAGACGTTATATCGTGAAGGGCTGAAAAACCGTTATGGCGCTTTGATGCAGACCATATCTGGAGTTCATTACAATTTTTCATTGCCGATTGAGTTTTGGCAGGCATGGGCTGGCGTTGAAGATGCAGAGAGTGGTAAAGAGCGGATCTCAGAGGGTTATTTCCGTTTGATCCGCAACTACTATCGTTTTGGATGGGTGATTCCCTACTTGTTTGGCGCTTCTCCAGCAATTTGTTCTTCATTCTTGCGTGGCAGAGAGACTTCTTTGCCTTTTGAGCGCATAGAAAATGGAGCTTGCTATCTGCCTTATGCGACTTCATTAAGAATGAGTGATCTGGGATATACCAATAAATCACAGCGTGATCTGAATATTACGTTTAATAACCTTCGTACCTATGTTGAAGGGCTGAAAAAAGCGATTCACAAGTCGTCTGATGAGTTTGCTAAGTTGGGGATTAAGCAAGGTGACAAATATATTCAGCTCAATACAAACGTCTTACAGATTGAAAATGAGTTGTATGCGCCAATCCGGCCTAAACGTGTTGCAAAAGGGAATGAATCGCCTTCTGATGCTTTACTGCGTGGAGGGGTGGAATATATCGAAGTTCGTTCATTAGATATTAATCCATTTACGGCGATTGGGGTCAATGAAACACAAATTCGCTTTCTTGACCTATTCTTAATATGGTGTGTGCTTGCTGAAGCGCCGGAAATGAGCAGTGATGAGTTGGAGTGTTGCCGCAAAAACTGGAATAGAGTGATCCTTGAAGGGCGTAAACCAGGGCAAGTGATTGGCTTTGGCTGTGGCAGCGTGGAGGAACCATTAGCTAGAGTTGGCAAAGAATTATTCAATGACTTGAGACGGGTTGCTGAAATACTGGATAGTTGTTCTGGTTCGCAATATCAGAAGGTTTGCGAAGAATTGATTGCTATGTTTGATGATTCATCATTGACTTTATCGGCTTGTGTGCTGGAAAAAATGAAGACTCAGGGCATTGGTGGCTTTGGGTTGGAATTGGCAGATAAATATCATCAGCAATTAGTCAATGAAAAATATGAGGTTATTAGCGACGAACAGTTCGCAATAGAACGCAGGGCCTCCGTGGAGCGACAAGACGCGTTGGAATATGAAGATACCATCAGTTTTGATGAATATCTGAAACAACAGGCAGGATGCTAGAGAAGAAAATGGCCACGAACAATAGTGGCCAAATAAAAACTTCTGGAAAAATAGGAATGGCAATAATTGCGCGTCTTTCATTCTTTACGACCGGTGGTAGATGAAAAGGTTTCATTTGCTTGTAAAAAATCTGAATTTTTTGTGGAGATGAAGAAATGCCTTTACTAGATAGTTTTACTGTTGACCATACTCGTATGGCTGCACCAGCTGTAAGAGTGGCTAAAACCATGAAAACACCTCATGGTGACACCATCACAGTTTTTGATTTACGCTTCTGTGTGCCAAATAAAGAGGTTATGCCAGAGAAGGGTATTCATACACTTGAGCATTTGTTTGCTGGTTTTATGCGTAACCACCTCAATGGTGATGGTGTTGAAATTGTTGATATATCGCCAATGGGATGCCGAACAGGTTTTTATATGAGCTTGATTGGTGCACCAGCAGAAATACGGGTTGCTGAAGCGTGGAAAGCTGCAATGGCCGATGTATTGAAAGTGAAAGATCAGAGTCAGATCCCAGAGCTAAATGTTTATCAGTGCGGTACTTATCACATGCATTCACTGACAGAGGCTCAGGATATTGCCCGCCATATTCTTGATTCAGATGTTCGTGTTAATAAGAATGATGAACTGGCATTGCCAGATGAAAAGCTAACAGAATTGCATGTATAGTTTATAACAGCGATGATATTTCGGATTTTTTCGATGAGATGTTAGCAGGAATATACCGTTGGGGGAGTAGCACATACCTCCAACGGTATGGATCTTAAGTGATCATTTAAGCTGTTTGTGCTTTTTGTCCAGTAAGTTGGTTAACGGGCGTGACTCGAACTTGTTTAATGACATTATCGTTCACAGAAAGCACTTCAAAATTATATTTTCCAATTTGTACTTGTACATTCAGTGAAGGTATTTCTCCTAACTCTTCAAGCACCATACCATTAACAGTTCGAGGCCCATCAACAGGCAATGCCCAGTCAAACGCTTTATTTAATTCGCGGATGTTGGCTGTCCCGTCGACTAAAATAGTACCGTCACTTTGGGGAGAAACTTCTTCAGCCAGAGATGGAGACATTGATGTTGTAAAATCACCGACAATCTCTTCGAGGATATCTTCAACAGCGACCAGACCTTGAATATCACCGTATTCATCAACGATAAGCCCGGCTTTTTCCTTATTGCGTTGGAAGTTTACCAACTGAACATTAAGTGGAGCACTGATCGGGATATAGTAAATTTTATCCGCTGCTTTAATCAGGTTTCTTTTGGTGAACTCTTTTTTTTCCGTCATCAATCGGTAAGCTTCACGTACACGGAGCATGCCAATAGCATCATCAAGTGAATCACGATAAAGCACGATCCGTCCATGAGGTGAATGAGTTAACTGACGTATGATGGATTTCCAGTCATCATTAATATCAATACCAACAATTTCATTACGGGGAACCATAATGTCGCCGATGGTGACTTTCTCCAAGTCTAAAATTGAAATCAGCATATCCTGATTTTGCCGTGATAGCTTGGCATTTGATTCATTCACAATAGTGCGTAATTCATCTTTACTAATTGCATCACTGTGACCAGTAGGGTGTTTGATGCCAAGGCAACGCATTAACAATAAGGTAATTCTATTTAGCAGCCAAACTAACGGCATCATGATTTTTTGTAATGGGCGCAGCAGGAAACTGCTCGGAAAAGCGATCCTTTCAGGATAGAGGGCGGCTATAGTCTTTGGCATAACTTCAGAAAATATCAGCACGATAAAAGTTAGAACACCTGTTGCGATAGCGACCCCAGCATCACCATAAAGGCGCATGCCAATGATGGTAGCGAGTGCTGAGGCTAGAATATTAACCAAATTGTTGCCGATAAGAATCAGGCTTATAAGCCTGTCAGGATGACGAAGCAATGCTTCAACTCTACGTGCAGAACGGCTTCCTTGTTTTGCCAGATGACGTAAGCGGTAGCGGTTCAGTGTCATCATACCTGTCTCAGAAGCAGAGAAGTACGCTGAAACCAGAAGCATAATGATTAAAATGATAATTAATGTGCTTGTTGAGACATGCTCCAAAGCAAAATTCCTTCCAAATATTGATGCTGATTGGACATCATGTTGTTAATAAATCATGATTTCTTGCAATAATCGATTGCCAAAATAGGCAAGCGTCAGGGTAAATGCACCAATCAGATTAAACCAGATAACTCGTTTACCACGCCATCCGTCATGGTAGTGGCCCCATAATAAAACAATGTAGACAAACCACGCGATGACAGACAGAACTGCTTTATGGATGTTTTCCTTACTGAAAATATTATCCATATAGAGGATGCCGGTACAGAGTGTCAGAGTCAGTAATATTACGCCAACCTGAGTGATATGGAACATTTTACGTTCGATGAACATCAGTGGGGGCATATCCGGAGTAAAAGTCAGTTTTTTATTTTTAAGCTGATGATCCAGCCACCCAAGTTGTAGAGCATATAGTGCAGCGATAAGCAAAGTCGCATAGCCAAGCAGAGCCAAGCCAATATGAATAGATAATTCAAGGCTGGCTTCCAGATGAGTAATGAATTCACCGGGCATAAAGCTGGCTAATGCCAGGTTTATCATGGCAAAACTATAGACAATCGGCAGTAGGAACCAGGCACGTCCATGGGAAGCGACAATTGTCATTATGATACAAATAAGTAAACTGACAATAGATCCCAGGTTCAAGAGTGTGAGGTTCTGCCCACTGCTGACGTGAAAGATCTTGTATTTAAGCGCAATAGCATGACAAATTAAAGCGACAATCGCTGAAAGCAATGCCAGTCTGCGGTATCCATTCGGTTTTCGCAGTAAGCCGGGAATAATCAGTACCAGGCTGAGTAAATAAGCGAATAAAGCAATTATAGAGAATACTGACATAGCGTTAGTCGTTTTAGCGATAATTTTAGGTGAATTAAAGCTTAAGTATAGCGCTAGCAAGGGTAGCCTCCAACCGTTGTTAATCATCCGTGCGAATCTCTGTGCAGAGATCCCTTTATCATCGTGTTATAATTTTCATAATACGCTTACAGGTAGCCCATTTTTAAAAATTGAGCAGAGACAATGTTTGATAATTTAACCGACAGACTATCGCGCACATTGCGCAATATCAGTGGCCGTGGGCGACTGACTGAAGACAATATTAAAGAGACACTGCGCGAAGTTCGCATGGCTTTACTTGAGGCTGACGTCGCATTGCCTGTAGTGCGTGACTTTATTTCGTGCGTGAAAGAGAGCGCGGTAGGTCACGAAGTTAACAAAAGCCTTACCCCCGGACAGGAATTTGTCAAAATTGTTCAGAATGAACTGGTTAAGGCAATGGGAGAAGTTAACAGTGAACTGAATCTTTCCACTCAGCCTCCGGCTGTCGTATTGATGGCAGGTTTGCAAGGTGCAGGTAAAACGACCAGCGTTGCTAAACTGGGTAATTTTCTGAAAGGAAAACAAAAGAAAAAAGTTTTAGTGGTATCTGCTGATGTCTATCGTCCGGCCGCGATCAAACAGCTTGAAACGTTGGCGCAGGCAGTGGGTATTGATTTCTACCCTTCTGATGCTCAGGAAAAACCGGTCGATATCGTGACTAAAGCTGTACAGCACGCTAAGTTGAAATTCTATGATGTGCTGTTGGTGGATACTGCTGGTCGTCTGCATGTTGACGAAGCCATGATGGATGAAATCAAACAGGTTCATGAAGCCATTAATCCAGTGGAAACCCTGTTTGTTGTTGATGCTATGACGGGGCAGGATGCCGCGAATACAGCAAAAGCTTTCAATGAAGCATTGCCACTGACGGGGGTGGTGTTGACTAAAGTCGATGGTGACGCTCGTGGTGGTGCTGCTCTGTCTATTCGCCATATCACGGGTAAGCCAATCAAATTCTTGGGTGTTGGTGAAAAAACTGATGCACTAGAGCCTTTCCACCCGGATCGTATTGCCTCTCGAATTCTTGGGATGGGAGATGTTCTTTCCCTGATTGAAGAGATTGAAAGTAAAGTTGATCGTACCCAGGCAGAAAAGCTGGCTTCTAAGCTAAAAAAAGGTGACGGTTTCGATTTAAATGACTTTCTGGATCAGCTTAAGCAGATGCGCAATATGGGCGGTATGGCGAGTATGTTAAGCAAAATGCCGGGAATGTCTCAGGTGCCTGATGCAGTAAAATCCCAGATGGATGATAAAGTGCTGGTGAAAATGGAAGCTATTATAAATTCCATGACGCGTAAAGAGCGGGAAAAACCAGAAATTATCAAAGGTTCCCGTAAACGCCGTATTGCCAGTGGTTCCGGTACCCAGGTTCAGGATGTTAACCGCCTGCTTAAACAATTCGACGAAATGCAGCGCATGATGAAGAAAATGAAGAAAGGTGGTCTGGCAAAAATGATGCGTGGTATGAAAGGCATGATGCCACCCGGATTTATGGGTCGTTAATTGATAAAGTCTCGAAGAATATCCACTTTGGATTGCTTTTTGCGCCAAAGTGAGTAAACTTTTCGGGCTTTTTATCTGACAGTTGGACTTCATTCCTCGATGGAGTCTGGTTGTTTTGTTAACTAATGAGGATGTTATGGTAACAATTCGTTTAGCTCGTGGCGGCGCAAAAAAGCGTCCGTTTTATCAAGTAGTCGTGACCGATAGCCGCAACCCGCGTGATGGTCGCTTTATTGAGCGCGTTGGCTTCTTCAACCCTATCGCAACAGGGAAAGCAGAAGTACTGCGTTTAGATCTGGACCGCATTGAACATTGGGTGGGTCTGGGTGCAACTATGTCTGATCGTGTTTCTTCACTGATCAAAGACGCTAAAAAAGCAGCTTAATCTGTCGCGGTGGTAACTATGAGCAAGCAAACCAGCCTTGAACTTCCTGTGAGTCCAATCGTATTGGGAAAACTGGGTTCAACTTATGGTATTCGTGGTTGGCTCAGAGTTTTTTCTTCCACCGAACATGCCGAAGACATTTTTGAGTATCAACCGTGGTTTATCCAACGGGCAGGTCGGTGGCAACATATCGAACTGGAAGCCTGGAAACACCACAATCAGGATATGATCGTCAAAATTAAAGGTATTGATGATCGGGATGCCGCGAATTTACTGATTAATTGCGAAATTACTGTAGATTCAGCGCAACTACCGGAACTGGATACAGGTGATTACTACTGGAAAGACCTGATGGGTTGCCAGGTAGTGAGCACAACAGGTTATAGCTTGGGTACTGTCAATGACATGATGGAAACCGGTTCTAATGATGTAATGGTAGTTAAAGCAAACCTGAAAGATGCATTCGGTGTCAAGGAACGGCTGATTCCGTTTCTTGATGGGCAGGTTATCAAGAAAGTCGATCTCGCTACTAAAACTATTGAAGTAGATTGGGATCCTGGTTTTTAAACTCCGGTTATAAACGGTTTAAATGAGTGGGACGCTGTAATGTGGATTGGGGTTATTAGCCTGTTTCCTGAAATGTTCCGCGCAATAACCGATTATGGGGTAACTGGCCGGGCAGTAAAAAATGGCTTGCTAAGTATTGAATGCTGGAATCCACGGGATTTTACCTACGACCGGCATCGTACTGTTGACGATCGACCTTACGGCGGTGGTCCAGGCATGTTGATGATGGTTCAGCCTTTACGGAAAGCTATTCATGCAGCAAAAACTGCGGCAGGCGAAGGTGCAAAGGTGATTTATCTTTCACCTCAGGGGCGCAAACTCAATCAACAAGGCGTTTGTGAGCTGGCAACAAATGAGAAACTGGTTCTGATTTGTGGCCGCTATGAAGGGATAGATGAGCGGGTTATTCAAACTGAGATTGACGAAGAATGGTCTATCGGTGATTACGTGCTCAGTGGTGGTGAAATTCCTGCAATGACCCTGATTGACTCTGTTTCCCGGTTTATTCCGGGAGTTTTGGGGCATCAGGCATCGGCTGAGGAAGACTCTTTTGCTGATGGATTGCTGGATTGTCCGCACTATACCCGCCCGGAGGTATTGGATGGCATGGAAGTTCCACCCGTTCTGTTATCGGGGAATCATGCTGAAATTAATCGCTGGCGTATGAAACAATCGCTTGGCCGGACCTGGCTTAGAAGACCTGAACTTCTGGAAAACCTAGCTCTGACTGACGAGCAAAGGATATTGCTGGCAGAGTTCCAACGGGAACATCTAACTGAAGCAACGAATTAATCCAGACATATTCCCTGAAGGGAATGAATGTCTTTGATATATCAGTTTACCTAGGGTAAGAGAATTATTATGAGCAACATTATTAAACAACTTGAACAAGAGCAGATGAAGCAAGACGTACCTTCATTCCGTCCGGGTGACACCGTGGAAGTTAAGGTATGGGTCGTAGAAGGTTCTAAGAAACGTCTGCAGGCATTCGAGGGCGTGGTTATCGCTATCCGTAACCGCGGTCTGCACTCTGCATTCACTGTTCGCAAGATTTCTAACGGCGAAGGTGTTGAGCGTGTATTCCAAACTCACTCCCCAGTCGTAGACAGCATTAGTGTTAAACGTCGTGGTGCTGTTCGTAGAGCTAAATTGTACTATCTGCGTGAGCGTTCTGGTAAAGCTGCTCGTATTAAAGAGCGTCTGAACAGCAAATAATACGCTTTCGTTACATCCGAAAGTTATCGTTGAAGAGGCCAGCAATTGCTGGCCT
>NZ_JBHFKZ010000013.1:0-92684 GCF_042879375.1 Photorhabdus sp. RM323S | reverse complement strand
CCGACTATTGCGGGAAGTTGTATTTCCAATGCATTTATTGCGGATAATCAAAGGGATAAAGAAGATATCGGCGTATTATATAAAACTGGCCCGGATAATTATTTGAATGTGAGAATACAAACAAATAACTATATCCGGGAAAAAGACAGTATGCTGGAGCGTATCGGCCAAATTAAAGCATTTCTGTATCGGGGTGATATTTTTCGTAAAGGCGCGCGAAAAATTAATGGGTTGGATACCGAGGAATTATTGGCGGTGGGGTTACAGCCGGACAGTGATGATCCGCGTTATCAGTTTACGTTACTGGCAAATGAGAAAACCGGCGGAAAGAAAACACCGGTCTTTGATTTGACGGTGGTCAATGATGAAAAGACACCGACAGCCTATACCCAAAATGAAATAGTGGCGTTCTGGGATGCTATTAGTCAGACCGTTAGAGTCAGACCCGGCGCTTTTGATCCCCGATAATATGCGTTTTAAATTAAACCCTTTATAGGGATATAAGGGTTAACTTAATCAAGGGGGATAAAGGCACTAAAATACAAATAGGTATTTTACATTCAGTTGTCAGAATGACTCAGGCGGTGAAAATTGGATAAAGAAAGGGTTTGCCGATTTTATTGGCGATGGGGGGTATTCTCTCTGTGAGAGGACGGTTTTTTTAATAATGCATTAATGGGGGGCTCAATGTGATTAAATTTGATTTTTGGGATGTGGTATTGGTCTGTGTTTTTCTTCTTTTCTATTATGCCTGGCCGGTCATAATGATTATTGATGGTTATGTCATTTATCGGACGATTCAAAGTATTAGGGGAAAGAAATACAAACACATGCTGTTCTTAATCCCTGTTGTGGTGTTATTGAGTGGGCCGCTTATTTATCTTTTAATTCAGTTTTTAAAGGTATGGGGCCCTTGAGATTAAAGTCAATAATGAGATATCTCGGGATAAAATATTATCTCCTGATATCTGACGGTTTATTTAGGGTTATTTCGATAATCAATAGAGGATATCGCAATGTCTGGTATTGTTTGTTTAGGTGATGCCACTGATCGAGGTGGAAAAGTGATCACCGCTTCTTCAACAATGTATTTCGACGGTAAACAGGCCGCTTTGGTGGGTGATCTCATTAATTGCCCGCTAGACGGGCACGGTATTAATCCCATTATTGAGGGGGATAATACCTTCAGGAAAATGGCCGCGCTGTAGTGGTGCATTATTGTCGCTGCCAGTGTGGGTGTCGAGTATTTAGCTCAATGCTTCATAACCAAGTTGAGTCATCGTCATGAGCTGGCCTATTCCTGAGATCCCCCGTCTTCGTGTCGTGGCGCCGGTGCGTTATGGGTTGTGGGGGATTATTTTATTGCTGATGCTGGCGGTGGGCATAGGTATGGCGCTTGTGCTTGCAGTGTGGCTGAGTCTTCTCGTTGGGGAATTGTAGCAATATTAAAGGGAGCTCTGTTATTCACAGAATGACAGATATTCCCATTGACGCTATCGTGCTTTATTTAGGTGGGGGATTAGGTTTAATTCGGGATCGACAAGCCGGTTGCTATTTATTTTTTTAGTATCACCTAATGTATTCGCATTCCATGAATGATAATCATTATTTTTTACGTTTGTTTCATCTGTTGGGTGGTGAAATTGAAAGTGAAGTCATTTGTGTTTTTTATGAAATAACCACATGATTATAAATGAAAATATAACTTTTTCATTATGAATTAATAGCATTGTTATATTATAACTTACGAGTCGTTCGGTTTTTTTTAAATAAGTTCAATATTTTTATGTAAATAAATGTCATCTTATCTATATTTTTTTAAATATTATGGGGCTTATCTTCTTGTATCCCCGTTATATTCATTGGGCATTTAACATATTGTGCTATTTGATAAAAAAAGACTTGATTTTAATATGCACCCATTAGGAGAATCGAATTATTCAGTAACAGTCCATCCTATTAATGAATCGACTCATTGGTGGAACGGGAATAGCCCGATTAACTGTTTATATTCTGGTTAACATCCGGTCGGGAAATACCTGACCAGATTTGTTGTTTTCCTGATTTATTCTGATTGACTCCTGAATTCTTATTCGGTTTTAGTTCTGTTCGGTCCTGAATACCGTCTCCTGTCAGCGACTGCAAAAGGTGCCGGACTCTTTATTTACTCCGTTACCAGCAAACTTACCGGTACCCGTGTGCACGAAACGACTAGGAGAAAATTATGAACAACGCAACCCCGGCGATCATCTTTGATCACAGCCGCTACAAACTGAACGTGTGGAGCAAGACTGCATGTTTTTTGTCCTGCCATCAGGTCAAAGTCACGACTTCCTGTGACGTCTACAGGCATCTCAAATCCAGATTGTTGCTAATGTGAAAGAGTAGAAGATGAAAAAACAACAGTTTAGGCTGGCGGTTTTATGTCTGTTACTGGCTGCTTGTAGCCAGTTTTCGGCGCCGGCGGGCGTGATTATCGCGATTAACCATACCAAATGGGCGATTAACCAGTTCAGTGTGGATGGTAATCCCGGTATTGATAATATCGGGCCGTACCAGGGCGGAGGTGGGCGAGGTGACGAGTCAGCAGAGACAGTTTATCGAAGAGCGGCGATTGCAAATCGGCAAGGAAAATCTCAAAGCGCGTTGGGCAGGAAAGAGGCTGAAACCGACCCCGAGAGGGGAGCCGGAGAAATGAAGAACATTATCCGTCAGGGCGACAGCCAGCCTTCCTGATTATCAGGTGGTGGCATGAAAGCCAGTCCCATTTTGCCGCCTTATTGATGCTATCCGCCAATGGAATGGCGTTGATATGGCGTGAGATTGAATAAGAAATACCTTACTTATTTTATTGGCTATCGTGGTTATTTATGTTTTGTGGCAGTGATATTTCCCTGCCCTTTATTACCCTAAGAAGGAAAAGAAAATGACAAATGAAATGTTAGCAAATATGCAAACTCGTTGTGTTGGCCGTTATCTGATTGATATTCCCTTAGCATTTGAAAACATCGTCAATACTGGGGTATTAATTGGTGATGCAAGAATAGAAACCAAGCGTTTGCATTTATCCACATTTGAACAGCGGATACAATTAAGGGAGCAGAAGTTAAGGGGGACCAGGACTACCGATCCGAAAGATCTGCCTTTTTTAAAAAAGGTTCATCATCTCCAGGGGAATTTATACGGCGTTATTTTTGACAGAAATAACAATGTCAGTGAACCCGGTTTTACCCGAGTATTAGAAGCCCATTTATATGATAATGGTGTGGCTTTTATCATAGAGATGAAATTTATAGAAATCTCAGATGACAAATACAGTTATTCAAAAAAACTTTATATAAAATCTGGGATGGCCGAAAGCCAATATAAAATGCTTTCTCAAACTTTGGACAAAATGCAAAGGCTTCTTCCCAGAATCAGTGGCAGAAAGGATAGAGAAATTCCGATAATGGCAGGGATCTGTATCCCTGACGGTTTTATTGCCAGTCATCATAATGATGATGAGGAAGTGAATATGATTTTTGTCTATCAGGGAAATGAGGATGATCATTTCACATTCGGTATTGAAATAATTAATCATCTTAAAGAAGGTTCTTTATTTGAACGTATTGGTGAAGCTGAAAGGGATTGGTTCGTTAATTGTGGCAGGGTAATAAGAAAGGGGGAAAGAGAAATAAATGGCATTCATGGGGAGGAGTTATTAACCGTAGGTCTGCAACCTTTTGATAGTAATCCTCGGTATCGATTTGATTTTATTATCAATGATATGGTGGTGGATGAAGAAAATGTCTGTGTTGGTATTATGTCAATGAATTACCAGTTACCTTCAACGCCGTATACCGAAGATGAACTGATTATGTTTTGGGATGCAATAACGAAAACCTTTCGTAAAAGGCCGGACGCTTTCGGATAGCGATATGTTTGGCATTATTTTTTTAGGTAGTGCGGCTAGTGAGTGCGAAAAAGCATTCTCGTTAATTCAATGAACGATTAAGAAAGGTGATATCAGGCTATGGCTATTTTTTCTCTGATTATTTTATCTCCCTTCTTCTTATTTATTCTGAACCTATAACGGTATTTTTTAATCAGTTTTACCAAATCTGGCGTAAATACTCCTACCCGGCGACGTTTGCCTCCGGGGGAAGCGACAGGACATTTCAGTGCACGGTAACCGATGGCACGGTGTCCGTCACGTACTCCTTTTTTCATCGGCAAGTGAAAACGTTGCAGCTGGATCTTACGTCATTTATTTCAATTAACTCAATGAACTATAAGGAATTTATTTTATTATGAATAATCTTGTGACTAAAGCGCTGTCGTTGCCTGACTGGTATCCGCAAGCTTTCTCTCATTTGGGGGCAGAAGAGTATGCCATCGTGTGTCAAATTTGGCAGCGCGAACCTATGCTGCGTGAACTGGCCACTGAACTTGATAAATATCATCCACCGAAGGAAATGTGTTGTACCGCCAGTGGAAGTCATGACGTCAGTTTCATGAGCATGATGGAATCTGCCCATTTGGAGTACTATTGCCGCCTCTGTCGGAGTTACCACTCTTACTACTCCGGAACACCATTTCATCTACTTGATAGTAGTCAACATGCCCGTTTATACGCGGTTTTGGTAACGTTCTGGGGCTGTTGGCGTATTGAAGAGGCGATGTGGATAAGTGGTTGTTATGATAGAAAATCCTGGAGACGCTACTGCCAGCGGTTGAAGCCGGTTCTGATGTTGATCGGTAAACGTTCGGTGACGCCGTATCCCCGTCATTTACTGGGCTTCATGCCGGGCCAGCAAGGAGTACATTGCCCGACATGCCTGTCATCACGGTTAAGCTATGCTGAGGAGATGCCTGCGGGCAACCCAATGGTTCACTGTGAAGCGTGTCGGCATCAGTTTGTGATCTATCCGGAAGTACCCAAGGGTATTGATCCGTTTGCAGGCAAAACGCCGGATGATGAGGTGCCAGTGCCTGATTGGTTCCAGCGGTTGTTTGCGCATACTACGCAAGCGCAATACCAGCATTTAAGATGTGTCTGGCAAAGAGAGCCGGTACTACGGGCGCTGGCTGATCGTTTGGATGAACAAAACCCATTCCTGGGTGGAGTATATGAATGTCCCTGGTGTGGGAACCAGCGTTTGAGCGCCTACATTAGGGAGCATCATCACCGTGATGAATATTATTGCCGGGCCTGTGATAAATCGTTTTCTGCCAGTGCTGGCTCGGTATTTTATCGGTTGCAGGAGAAATATTACTATCGCCTGTATTCCGTGTTGATCATGTTGTGGACACAGTGGCGGCCTACGGATACCTTGGCAATAGGTAAACTCAGAAAGTTGGAGGTATTAAACTACTATCGTAAACGGCTACAGCCGCTGTTTGATGAACTGGGTGATCAGCCTATTACACCGTACCCCCGATATATGTCAGGATTTAAGCTCGGAAGGCAGGGGGTTTGCTGCATTCATTGCCAATCTGCGAATCTGGATATCGCGGGGGTAGTCACCACGCCGGATAATCCGAATATTCGTTGTTTAGATTGTGACACTAAGTTTAGGTTGCATGTTTGGCGCTGGCAGTTTTTATCCGATGCACCGTAAAATGCCATTTGATCCCTTTTGTCAAAATGGGATCAATATATTATTTCAGCGGCAGCCTTATTAGTCAATTAAGGCTGCCGCTGTTATTATTGGTAATTGAAAATTACGTTAATAGTTTGATAATACGATTTTTAAGTCAATAAAAATCTTTCTGGTACATAATGATGAAAATTATTCGCCAGACAGTATTCTTCTAATTGTTTGTTGGAATTAACACCTATCTTGTCATATATTTTAGCCATATATGTTTCAACAGTATGATAAGTAATATTCAATCTCTGTCCAATCTGTTTTCTGGTGTATTTTTGTAAAAAGAAGAAAATAATATCCCACTCCTGTTGAGTAAAAATATCCGTTGGTGGTTGGAGTATAATGGATGATGGTAATTTTTTATGATATTGATGTAATTGGGATAATGAATATTCTTTGGCTTTCCATGCATGGAAAAGGATTCCGATGCATTCGTTTTCATCATTATATAGTGGGAGTTTTTCACAAAAATAAGATGATGGAAATTTATCTTTACTGAATATATGTGTTTCAAGTGAACATACTCTTTGTCCTTTTGTTATTACCTTTTTATCATGATCCATGAATTCCTTGGCAAACTCAGCGCCATTCCAGGGGATTTCTGCGTCAAAAAATCCTTCATAATCAAATGATTTTGGAAGATTTTGAATATGCTTAAATGCCAGGTTGCCATAATTCCAGCATGAATTTTGATCTTTGACCCCCCAAGGTTCATTACTTTGCTGTGTTGTGTGAATGATTTGAGGTGAGACAATTAGCTTACTGGTTTTGCTCATGATTAAGTCCTATCATATCTAAATCTTCAGGAAGGTTGAGTCGTTGGTAAAAGCAGGATTGGCATGAATAAATCTTGATTGTAGATCTCTGGCTCCTCAAGGTTTATCATTTCTCTCGCACGTTTGAGTTAATTGTGGCGTGATATTTCTGGAGTTTTTTCTTATATTTGACATAGTTACTCATAAATCTTTATTTAAATTATTAGCTGAAATTCTTGTTTGTCGATTACGCTTCAAGTGAGCCGTTATATAATAGAAGATAATAACTTTCTCGTCAAAAGCCATATGCTTATTAATTGATTTTTGCTATTTAATAATGTAATTTTAAATTGAAGTTAATATAACTATAAATATTATTTATGAGGGGATTGTTTTGATTTTTTATTGAATAAATAGCCTGAGGCCGTTGTGGAGCTCTCTTCTGTATCTGATATATTTTAACGAAAAAGTGTAAGTTATCAACGGTAAATAAGTGTAGATTATACCTAAAATTATCAGCATCCTCTTTATTGTCAATTGATGAACAATTATTTTTTCTAATGCTTAATAGCCGTTTTACTAAACTGTTTTATTTACTCTAATTTGTAATTAAATGGCAATTTTGGACAGTGTTCTGAAAAAACGAGAATTTTGAACATATTTTTAATATGGCAAAAAAGGTAAACGAAGCGAATCATTCTTTACATACTACGTGTACGTTCCGATTTCTGCTCACTGTCCGTATTCACCATTACAATAATGGTCTACAATAATTATGTCTAACAAGATAGTCTAAGCTTTATTACCAAGAATAATCTGATAATACGATTTCTAAGTCAATAAAAATCTTTCAGGTACATAATAGTGAAAGTTATTAGCCAGGCAATATTCTTCCAATTGTTGACGGGAATTAATACCTATCTTTCCATATATTCTGGTCATATATGTTTTAACAGTACTATGAGAAATATTTAATCTTTGTCCAATCTGTTTTCTGGTGTATTTCTGTAAAAAGAAAAAAATAATATCCCACTCACGTTGAGTAAAAAGCTCCGTTGGTGGTTGGAGTATAATGGATGACGGTAAATTTTTATGATATTGATGTAACTGGGTTAATGAATATTCTTTAGCTTTCCATCCATGGAAAAGGATCCCGATACATTCGCTTTCATCATTATATAATGGGAGTTTTTCTTGAAAATAAGATGATAGGTTTTTTTCTTTCCCGTATGTATGTGTTTCAAGTGAACATATTCTTCCTTTTTTTGTTATTACGGTTTTATCATGGATAATGAATTCTTTTGCAAACTCAGCTCCGCACCAAGGAATTTCATCGTCAAAAAGCCCTTCATAATCAAATGAGTCTGAAAGGTTTTGAATGTTTTTAAATGCCTGATTACCATAAAGGAAGCATGAGTTTTTATCTTTTATTCCCCATGGTTCATTGCTTAATTCCATTGTGTTGATAATTTGAGGTGATATTTCATAACTCTTCATAAAAACTCCGTGATAGTTTGAAATTTAAAGAAATATTTTGCTTCCTGGGCGTACAAATCTTTCTGGCACATAGAGATCATAATCATTAGAGCGACAGTAGTCTTCCAGTTGATAACAGGAATTAACGCCAATCTTTTTGTATATCCGAGCCATATGGGTTTCAACTGTACGATAGGATATATCTAACAACCGTCCCATTTGTTTGCTAGTATACTTTTGTAACGAGAGAAAGATAATATCCCATTCCCGTTGAGTAAATAAATCAGTCGGTGGCTGGAACAGAATAGATGCCGGGAGTTTACCGTGATAAAAACGGGTTAATGAGAAATCCTGGGCTTCCCATCCATGAAAAAGAGTTCCTATGCATTCTTTTTCATCATTATATAGTGGATATTTTTCGCAGAAATAAGATGACAGAAATTTATTTTTTCCATACCTATGTGTTTCAAGTGAACATACCCTTTGTCCTTTTGTCATTACGCTTTTATCATGATTTACGTGTTCTTTTGCAAATTCTGCCCCAGCCCAAGGGAGCTCGTCGTCAAAACATCCTTCATAATCAAATGAATTTGGTAGATTTTGAAGATATTTGACTGACTCGTTGCCATAAATCCAGCATGAGTTCTGATCTTTTATCCCCCAGGGCTCATTACTTTGCTGCATGGTATTAATGACTTGAGGTGAAATAATTAGCTTATTGGTTTTACTCATGATTAAGTCCTATTGTACAGTTGATGGTTAGTGGCTTAAGCTTATGATTTCCTACTGACAATACATTATGAATAAATTTTTTTGTTACAAAATTAGAGTAAATAAAACATGAAGAACTATCTTTTACTCCCCACAGTTCATTACTTAATTCCATTGTGTTGATAATCTGAGGTGATATTGCATAGTTCTTCTTCATAAAAACGCCTTTATAATTTAGGATTTAAAGAAACATGCTGCTTGTTGGGTGCACAAACCTTTCTGGCACATAGAGATCATAATCATTGGAGCGACAGTAGTTTTCCAGTTGATAACAGGAATTAACGCCAATTTTTTTGTATATCCGAGCCATATGGGTTTCAACAGTGCGATAGGATATATCTAATAGCCGTCCCATTTGTTTACTAGTATACTTTTGCAAGGAGAGGAAGATAACATCCCATTCCCGTTGAGTAAATAAATCAGTCGGTGGCTGGAACAGAATAGATGCCGGAAGTTTACCATGAAATAGACGGGTTAGGGAATAATCTTGGGCTTTCCAGCAATGTAAAAGGATTCCGACACATTCTTTTTCATCGTTATATAATGGATATTTCTCCTGAAAATAAGATGACAGGAATGTATCTTTTCCATATGTATGTGTCTCGAGTGAACATATTCTTTTTTCTTGTGCCATTACAGTTTTATCATGGGTGATGAATTCTTTTGCAAACTCAGCTCCCTCCCAAGGGAGTTCATCATCATACCGCCCTTCGTAATCAAATGAATCTGGAAGATTTTCAAGATGTTTAAGTGCCAGATTGCCATAAATAAAGCATGAATCTTTATCTTTTATCCCCCAAGGGTCATTGCTTTGCTGCAATGTGTTTATGATTTGAGGTGAAATAATCAGCTTATTAGTTTTACTCATGATTAAATCCTATTGTACAGTTGATTGCTAGTGGTTTAAATTTGTGACTTCCTATTGACAATACATTATGAATACATTTTCTGTTACAGAATTAGAGTAAATAAAACATGAAGAACTATCTTTTATCCCCCAGGGGTCATTGCTTTGCTGCAATGTGTTGATGACTTGAGGTGAAATAGTGAGCTTATTGATTTTACTCATGACTAAATCCTATTGTACAGTTAATGATTAGTGGTTTAAATTTATAATTCCCTGCTACCAATAGTGAAAAATCTTTCAGGAACGTAAAGGTGGTAATTATTTTTCTTGCAGAAATCTTCTAATTCCATATGGGGTAGTAAATTAAATTTTTTATAAATAGACTGAATATGATTAATAACACCTTCTGTGCTGATCGTTAATTCTTTACTGATGCTCTCCTCATCCTGAGAATGCAGAGTCAGAAAAAGAACTTCCCACTCGGTTTGCGTCAGTATGTTGTTAGGTGGGATAAATTGCAGGGTTGACGGAGATGTTTTTTCATAATAGTAAGAAACAGAAAAATCCTGGGTTTTGTACATATGTAAAATAATCCCCATGCAATCACCATTTTCATCACAAAGGGGATATTTGTCACAAAGATAGGTTTGTTTTACTTTATGCTCTCCAAGCAGATGGGTTTCCAGTGACGTGACCCGTTGCATAGTTTTAATGGCTTTTTGATCCTGACGGTGGAATTCTTCTGCGCATTCGGCGATAGGTAAGGGTAATTCACCGGCAGAAAGCCCTATAATATCGAAATTTTCAGGCAGGTTAAGCAGTTGATAAAAAGCAGAATTCGCGTAAATAAATCTTGATTGCAGATCTTTAGCTACCCAAGGATCATTACTTCTGTCCCACATTTGAGTTAATTGTGGTGTGATGCTACTGGGGTTTTTTCTCATGTTTGACATAACAACTCCTAAATCTTTATTTAAATTATTATTTGAAAATTTTGTTTGCCGATTATGCTTCAAGTGGGCCGTTATATAATAGAAGATAATAACTTTCTCGTCAAAAATCGTATATTTATTAATTGATTTTTTACTATTCAATTATGTGATTTTAAATTAATGGAAATATAACTATATTTACTATTTTGTACGAAAATTGTTTTATGGTTTGTTGAATAAATGGTACGAGGCTGTGGCTGTGCTCGCTGTTGCACCTAATATCTGGCGTTTTTTAGCGATAAAGTGGAGGTTATCAACGGTAAATAAGTACAGATTGTATCCGAAGTCATCAATATCCTCTTTACGTTGTCAATGGATAAATAATTATTTGTCCTAATGCTTGGTAGCTATTTTACTACACTGTTTTATTTACTCTTCTTTGTAATAAAGAGCAATTCTTGACCGTGTTCTGAAAAAAACGATAGTTTCTGAACATATTTCTCATGTGATCCGAAGAGTGAGATAAGCAAATTACCCTGCTTGTATTAAGTGTATATTTCGGGTTTTACATGTTGTCTGTGTTTATTGTTCATCTAAAAATACGGTTTGCAACAATTATTCTTATTTAAATAAGTAGTAAATACTTAGTAGTGAGGCTAATATAAGTTTTGCAGTATGACTGCACTTTGTACACTAATTGGTTGTACTCACTCAGCATGAATCATGAAACTCGATTAAATGATTATTTTAAAAAGGTTCATTGAAGTATTTAATACGATTCCAACTTTCCTAAGAATAACTAAACTTCTGTAATTAGATGTAACGTTTAAAACAATAATCATCTCTCTTTCTATATCGGAGAATTTGCTGTGCTTTGCGGGGTTTGACGTCTTAGCACAGCTCTTTTTTTAGTATTCCGCACCCAGTGCGGGCCCAGGGGAAAAGCTGTAACAACATAAAAACATTGGTCTGATAAATAGGAAGCGGATATGCGCATAGTACCTTGTACAACCAAACTGAGGAAGGAAACAGGAATGATCGAAAGACACGATTGGCATAAAGCAGATATTATTGCGGCGTTGAAAAAACGAGGAACATCGTTGGCGGCAGTTTCAAGAGAAGCAGGGCTTGCATCATCTACTTTAGCAAATGTTTTACACCGCCCATGGCCCAAGGGTGAGCGGATTATTGCGACCTTTTTGAATTGTGAGCCGTCTGAAATATGGCCAAGCAGATATTTTAAGTAAATTATTATTCGTAAAGATTTACTTGAACTTCTCATAACAAAGTTAATGAGAAGGAAATTCAATGTCTGGGGTACGAGCAGAGTTTTTTGCAAATGAAAATTCTCTTCGTACATCAGGCATGATTTTGATAGGCAGGTTTTCTACATATATTGAATAAAGCTCGGTGGTGTTTTGTGAGGATGAAAATTTATTTCTCTTTAAACGAAGAATATAATCGGATTAAGTGCGATTTGGTAACATGCTGCACTTATCCGACTCTTCACCATTATTGGGTACTGATATGATATTGTATTTTTATTTTACGGTGTTAACTGAGTTAAACTGGTGATCACCTTCTCAAGATATTGACGAGGGCAACCCAAATTTATCCGGATAAATCCTTTTCCCCTATTGCCAAAATTCCGTCCCATTGAAACATTGCATCGGCACTACGTTGCAGCCATGACTCCATATTATGATATGCATGAAGCCATAGAGGGTAAAGTGTTTGAAGAGTTTCATAAACTTTACCCCCCTGATAAAAACCCAGAAAGAATAAATCAAGAGGAAATTATAAAAGGAATGAGGGAGTTCTATTATCACAGAATGATGAGTACCGCGAGTTTGTTACTTTCAGGCGCATCTTTTTCAGTGACTATAATAGCCTTACTGATTGCTATTATAGCGCTGTATAAATGAAGAGCATGAAAAAGGAAAAACACCACTCCTGAACGTTCGCAAGTAAACGAGAGATTTGGACGAGACAAACAAAAAACCCCGGCATAAGCCGAGGTTCTTCGGGTTGTTTGGTTTAGCGGGACGATTTGTTACGCCATTGAGATAGGCAACAATTAAACGCCTTGCAATTTACTATAATTTGCACTATAAATTACAATAGTCCATGAGGTGAGTTATTCGCCGGTATTTCACCAAATTACAATAAACGTATGTTGCTGATTTAAAGCGTGATTTTACACTAAGTAGTGTGTAAATTCACATTTAGGAGTGTAGCAAAATGAAATTTATTGATTTTATTGAACTGATAAAAGATAAGATTGGTGAGAACTGAGAAAATGTTCAATTGGAAGTTCCAGATGTAGTTTAACAGTGGCTGGCTCACGATTGAGCCAGAAAATGTTGTCGTAGGTGAACTTCACCCTAGCTCAAACCAGTTTATAAAGTCACACTGTTGGAAAACATATCCAGAAGAGCGGGAAGAACAGTGAGTTTTCGTACCACTGAACGTCAACCCCTGAAACGGGATTGTGAAATATTCAGAAATTGCGAGGTGACAACATGACTGAAACTATCGACCACGGCACCCTCTCCCATCTTGTTGAGGCCGGAGCCGTCAGAGGAGCGCACATCGTAGGCCAGCAAGGTGGCTGGGCCGTGATGGTGCGCTATGGAATGTACGAGCGACCACTGGCTGCACAGCGCAGTCGCAATGTGCGGCTGTTTCGCAAGTTCGAGACGCTGGTTTCCTACCTCAAAAAAATGGGCATTGCCCGCTTCGACGTGGATTCATCAAACTACGCCCCCGCCCCCCTCAATACCTCAAGGCCCGATCGTGCCGAAGCGCTCAAGCGTACCCACAAGGCCGCTGCCTATGATGCGTGGTTTCGTGAACAGGTACAGCAAGCCATAGACGAACCCGGACCGGGTATCCCTCACGCGGATGTCAAGGCCAAATTTGCCGCCAAACGTGAAGCCTTGCGTAAACGCAATGTATAGGGTCGCGCATGAAAATCATTTGGCGAAAGATCGCGGAAGCAGATCGAGAACATATCTTTGATTACATCGCACAAAACAACCCCAACGCCGCGCTTGAGCTTGACGCAAACTTTGATGCTAAAATCGAACTCGTTGCTCAGCAGCCTAAACTGTACCGTCCCGGCCGCATACGCGGCACGCGTGAAATAGTCGTGCAGCCTAATTATGTGATTGTCTATCGCATCAAGGACAGTGGTACGATGGTTGTGCTGCGCGTGCTCCATGCTGCCCAGCAATGGCCCCTGGCCAAGCCCTGACAGCTCAAGATTACTTTTCCTTAGCGTGCTGTAAGTGCTGTTCTGGCGTAAACAGCCGCGTTAAACGGGATAAGTCGATTTCCAGTAAGTGGATGGAGTTGAAAACTCGGTAAACTCAAATCATTTAGACCGTTTGCTAAATATTGTATTTTTATTTTACGGTGTTAACTGAGTTAAACCGGTGATCACCTTCTCAAGATATTGACGAGGGCAACCCAAATTTATCCGGATAAATCCTTTTCCCCTATCGCCAAAATTCCGTCCCATTGAGACGGCTATTTTCGCTTTCTGTAGCAAGGCCAACTGGAGAGCATCGTCGTCCAGACCTAAAGCGCGACAATCCAACCAAGCCAGGTAGGTGCCTTCGGATTTGGTCATTTGGCACCAAGGGACAGTATGTGCTATAGCTTGCTCCAACCAGTGGCGGTTTTCAGCCAGGTGATTTTGTAGCTCATCAAACCATAGACTTCCATGTTGATATGCTGCTGTGGCCGCAGTCATCGATAGCGAGTTAAATACGTCTAATCCGTGGGCGTTTAATCGATCATTAAAGGCACGCCGAAGGCCGGGATCTGGAATGAGAAAGTTCGATATACGAAGTGATGAGAGTCCAAATGTTTTACTTGCTGAGGTCGCGGCAATGACGTTGCTATGCCATTTGTTCCCCAGATGCAGTACTGAGGTAAATGTTTTCCCAGGTAAAATCAAATCAGCCCAAATTTCATCAGAAATTACCGTTGCACCGTACTTTTTACAGAGCGTTAATAATCGGGTCAATTCGTCTTGATTCCAGCATCGGCCAGTAGGATTGTGTGGGTTACATAACAGGAGCAAAGGTGGTCTGTGTTGCTCCAACACCTGTTCTAAATGATCATAGTCAATTTGATAACCTTCAGGACTTTCAAGTAGCGGGTTTTCAACAACTACCCTGTCGTTCATGGTGATGATTTTGGCGAATGAGCCATAATAGGGCCCTTGTATCACGACGCCTTCACCCGGTTTACTGAGCATCTGGATCAGCAAAGCCAGCCCGGGTATGACTCCTTCTATTGAAGTGAACCAATCCCGGCATAAGGTCAACTGGTGGCGTTTTGAAAACCAGTCTATGGCTGCCTGGTAATAGTTATCGTCGCGTTCGCTATAACCGAAAATGCCATGGTTGACTCGGGTGTGTAGTGCTTGGCGGATTTCTTCCGGACATTGGAAATCGAAATCAGAAATCCACATTGGCAGAAGATCAGTTTGATTCAATTGCAGGTAACGATCCAGAAAGTCCCATTTAACAGAGCCCGTATTGTGGCGATCGATTATTTGATTGAAATCATGCGGTTTCATGTTGGCTTTCCTTATTTTTCAGGGAATGTTCCGGTGCGACTCTTGCAATACCGAAACCAGTAAAGCCATAAATGAGTGCAAAAAAGACGGCAGCGTAACACTGGATAGCCCAGGGCAGCAGTTCAAGCGTACTGACACCCAGAGTCGTTGCCATGTAAATACCCGCAGAAGTCCATGGGATGAGTGGTTCAATGACGGTACAGGCATCTTCTATTGTCCGTGACAGGTTTTTATTATCCAGGCCCAAGCGGCGATAGGCTCCTTTGAAGAGCTCTGCCGGGATGAGAAGAGCCAGTTTTCCGTCACAGGTGGCACCGGTCACGAGAATGGTTGTGGCTACGGTTGCCGCGATAAGTTGTCCGGTTGTGTGAACCGCTTGCAGCAGATGGTTAATGATGGTGGTCAGGGCACCAGTGAGCGCCAAAACGCCGGCAAACGAGAAGGCACAAAATACCAACAGGATGGTACTCATCATTGAGAACATGCCACCGCGATTGAGCAAACGTGGGATTTCGCCAACGACCCCGGTGATGTTGTGTCCCTGGTCAGAGAACATTGAGAGATTGAAGCCATCTATCAACGCATTAAGGCCCTGCTTAAGTGTGAACCCTTGAAGACCTATGCCGATCGCAATAGCCAATGCACATGCAGCCAGCATAACGGGTATTACCGGACGTTTTGTTATTGCACCCCACAAAACCAGTACCGGTGGCAAAATTAGTAATAAATTGAAGTGATAAAGGCTTTCAAGAGATTGAATGATGTCTGTGACTTTTTCAGGTGTTGCGATGCTACCTACTGAGCTTGTATGACCAGCGATAAGATAAATAATCGTCGCTAACATAAAGCTTGGGATAGTGGTATACATCAGGTGTTGGATATGGCTGTAAAGGTCGGTGTCGGCGACGATGGCGGCGAAATTAGTTGAATCAGATAAAGGTGAAATTTTATCACCGAAATATGCACCTGAAACAACCGCACCTGCGGCGGCAGCCAAAGGTACATCAAGACCTGCGGCTACCCCCATTAGAGCAACACCCACCGTTCCGGCTGCACCCCACGATGTACCGGTGCAGACTGAGATAACGCTCGTGATAAAGAAGGCGGCAATGAGTATATATTGCGGGCTAATCAGTTTTAATCCCCAGTAAACCATATAAGGTATGGTTCCGCTGATCATCCAGGTTCCGATTAGTCCCCCTACGCAAATCAGTATCATGATCACCGGCATTGCTTTGGCTAGCTTTGCCACAATGGAATCAATAATGTCATTCCAGCGGTAGCCTTGCCAATACGCTAAGGCCGCCGCTATTCCTGCTGATACGAGTAATAAGGACTCAATGCGCAGTCCTAGTTGACCATAGCCAATAATCAGAAGTAGGAGCATTGCTACGATTGGTAGCATAGCGAGTCCCAGATTAAGCTTTTTTTTGTTATCCATTTAAAATCCCTGTTTCGGATATGTTATTGAGAAAGAATAATAAATTTTTTTCGAATGAAATGTGAGAAATGTGACTTGTCCATGTAATCGGTTTCATGACGTGTGAAAGTGCGATCTGTGTATCGTTTTTTACGCTTGTTTTGTAGGTGATGCTTTTCTTTATCCCAGGGAGAAAACAGAATCTCTGATGACGAGTTCGGCTGAGAACATATTCATTTGTGGGGCGGGTTCTTCCTGGGCATTGAGCTGTAACGCCAGATTAGCAGCCCGCCGTGCCATCCTTTCTATTGGGTAGTGTACAGTCGTTAAAGAGGGATAGAGATATCGTGCCGGGACGATATCATCAAACCCAACAATTGACAGTTGTTCCGGTAAGTTGATTTTCCGTTGATGCAGGGCTCGCATCATGCCGGCAGCCATAACATCGTTGAATGTCACTGCGGCAGTAAAGTTGATGCCGCTGCCTAAGAGCTTTTCTGCTGCTAGCTCGCCTCCTTTTTCGTCAAATGGAGCGCTGATAACCCAATTGCCAGGTACTGTGATACCTGCATGAGTCATTGCAGAATAATACCCCTCCAGGCGGAGTTTTCTATCATTAATAGGCAGGTCTGTCGTTACACAGGCGATTTTTCGATGACCATTTTGGATAAGGTAGTGAGTAGCAGCCTGCGAAGCGCTAACGTTATCTAACCAGATGCACCGGTTGGCGATGGCAGGCAAATATCGATTAACAATCACTAATGCCGGCGTATGCGCTGCATAACGTAATATGTCTGTATCACTCATTCGAGTGGTATGTGCCACTATCGCTTCACACCCTTGATTGATTAAAAAATCTAAGGCGGATTTCTCAAGTTCAGCCTGATGCCCACCACTACAAACCATCAGTTTTACCCCTTTTTTTCGGGCAATTTCTTCAACTCCGCGCGCTAAACGAGAAAAAAAAGGATCAGCCAGGTTACCGGTGAGTAAACCCAACATATCCCCGCATCTTTTTGCCAGAGCAAGCGCAGCAGAATTTCGGTGGTAGTTGAATTCACGCATTGCTTTCTCTACACGTTCACGGGTACCGGGTTCGACGTAAGCGGTGTTATTGATGACCCGGCTTACGGTAGCCACGGATACGCCCGCTTGATGTGCTACGTCTTTCATTGTAGCCATATTCCTTTCCTCAGCAGTTTATGTAATCAATGACAAATGTGAAGCGGGGGATCATAGCCTAATTTATTCAGATTATCATGAAAGGATTTATGTGCCTCATTGTAAGCGAATAATATGAATCGGACTTATTTGAATAATCTCGAATGAATGGTTTATTTATCATTGGCATGTATTGAAAGTTACCCGTTCTCCCTGTCATTTAATCAGGGAAAGCCGATTAAATGACAGGGTGTAAAGAGGCGCAGGCATCATCTTTTATAGCAAAAAATGGCCTGTAGTTTGAACGTATTTAGGGGGAATATAGAGATCATAATTATTCTCTTTGCAAAATAACCTCAATTCAGTCATTGATCCAATTGATAATTTATCATAGATAATTTTTAAATATTTTTCTAAGCTACGGCATGAAATCTTCATTTCATTGGCGATAAGCTTATTGCTGACACCACGGCAGAATAAAAAAATTATTATCCACTCTTTCGCCGTCAATATATTATTAGGGGGTCTGAGTCTAACAGAGGTAGATGAGTCATTTTTAATGTAATTGTATAGCGAAAAATGGTTTATGGCTTTAGCGTGACCAATTATCCCCATGCATTGATTATTTTCATCCATTAACGGGTATTTGTCACAAGAATAGGATTGAAGTTTTTGACCATTGTCTGGCAGATAAGCCCCAATAGATGATACTTTCTGCATAGACTGTAAAACCTTACGGTCATGTTCTTCAAAAAGGTGAGCAAAATTATTAAACAGTGTAGGTAATTCTTTATCAGTATATCCTATAACATCAAAATTTTCAGGTAATTTGTTTACTTTAATAAACACTGGATTTGCATACATAAAACGGAATTCTTTATCTTTTACAAACCATGATTCATGACTTTTATCCCACATATTTGTTAATTGAGGGGTAATTTGACTCATATGTGACCTTAAAAAATATAAATAAAAAAATATTCCAGTAATGAACAAAGACAGTGATTCGTTCTATGGTGAGCTACCCAATAATCAGAAGTAATCGCATTGCTATGATTGTCACTATATTTACTGCCAGATTAGCGATACCATTTTATTTAAAATCCAGTTTTGTCTAGGTTATTACAATAAGATAATAAATTTGTTTCGAATGGAATGTGAGATGTGTTATTTGTTTCATGTAATCGGTTTCATGAAGTGTGAAAATGTGACCGGTGCATCAATTTTTGATCTTGTTTTATCTACGATGCTCTTTTTTGTCCGGACCAGCATAGAGTCTGACAGCCATACCCGGATGGAGACTATAGTGTAAACCAGTTAATCCAATGCCGTTGTCAGCATAACCTATTTTGGTTAGTTATTTTGTATTTATTGGTCGTATTTATTTAGATAAGACTGCTGGATGTGTTCTGTTATTTTCTTACGATAGATGTTTTATTCCAAATGAATAAGTTAAATTTCCCTGTATTCTTGATGTAAAAATGTTAATAATTTGTCCTTATTGATTTTATTTATGAAAAAATTATTTAATAATTTAAATTAAAACAGTTAGTTACGTTTAGTTATTATTATGGTTTGTTTTTATTGTCTTATTGCATTTTGAGCATCAATGTGGGGATATGGGGCAATATATGGGGGGTAAACAGACTTTCTTGTATATAAATATTGATTTTGAGTTTTTGCCCTATATTATTTTATTCCACTTATTCATTTAACCGTATTTATAGATATATAGGCTCATTATGTCTCTGAGCTTAGTGTTTTTGTTATCTTTGTGAATAAATTTCTTTTTGGGGACGAAATATGTTTAATAAATTTGAATAAATCATCTCTGATATCAGTTATCACGAGGGGTTTTTCTCTTTATTTCATTATTTAGAAAATAATAGCCCAAAAAGTGACTGAAAACAGCAATCAGCCTGGATTAGAACAGATTATATAAAAGAATATCTGATTGATTGCTGTCATTGTTTTTTTCCGTGGAAAGGTCAGAGGGTTTGTATCGTTCACGGGACATTAGATTCTCAAAACAACTGCTGTATCCGCCAAATACAGTGGTTTTCTATTTAACCTCAATTAAATTAAGGGATTGTTTATGGGGAAATCATCAAACCGCAGTACAGAATATTTCTTTACCGGGAAATATCAAGATGATGATGATGGTAATAATATTGTCGCTATTGGCGTCGGGGGAGTTATTTATGCTGAAGGAGGAGATGATCATATTACTGTTGGTTCGCTAGGGGCAACAATCTATGCCAGTTCTGGCGATAAGGCCGTAGAGGGTGGGGCCGGATATTTAAAAATAGTGAGTATTGACGGTGATCTGAATGTACATGGTGCCGCAGGTTACGAAAGTATTGATAAAAACGGTAATGGCAATATTTCATTTGCTGGCGCGGCGGGCGGTGTTTCTATGGATCACCGAGGAAGTCGCGGTAATCTAAATTTCTCCGGGGCTGCTGCTTATAACAACCTGAGTCGTAAAGGACAATCCGGTGATGTGACGTTTAAAGGTGTCGGCGGTTATAACGAGTTATGGCATGAAACTCATCAGGGTAATTTAAACTTTATCGGAGCTGGTGCTGGCAACAAAATTGACCGTACCTGGTATGACCACTATGAGGAAAGCCACGGTGATGTGAAATTCGTTGGTGGGGGGGCCGCAAATAGCATCAGCTCCCGGGTTGAAAACGGTAATATTGATTTTACAGGTGTAGGGATTGATAACCATATTATTCGTAAAGGGAGAGAAGGCAATATTATCTTGCACGGTGCAGGAGCATCAAACCGCATTGAGCGCTCGCGAGGAAGTAAAGATAAATATGAACAGACTCGCGGTAATATCGAATTTGAAGGCGCAGGTGGTTATAACAAAATTTATTCTGATATAGCTCATGGTAATATCAGTTTCTCTGGTACCGGTGGTTACAATGAAATATCAAGAATAGGTGAAGATAGCGATTCGTATAGTCAAGCTTTGGAATACACTAAAGCTAAAGAAATTGTATTAACAACGGCGAAGATGGGCGTTCAGAAACCCCAGCAAGTGATAGGAATTAAATCAACTACTGAGCCTAATACTTATCTCTTTGCGTTTGCTGATGAAATGTATACTAAGATCAGTAAAGTTCAGCTGAGAAATGATCCTGAAACCGACAAACTGAGTTATTACGCCACTTCATGGCGTAAAAATGGTAATCAACTCAAAAATCTTGCTACGAAAGATATCTCTTTAGAGAATGGATTTGATTATATAAGCAATGATAATGATTACCATCTTTTCAATTTAATCTTTGAACATTATCAACCCGTTACTATTCAGCATACTGTTGAAGAAGGTTTGCAGGAAAATCAATGGGTGACTTATGCCAGCGGAACCACCGCTAAAGCAGAAGATATCACGTTGATTGATGCAAAAATGCATGG
This sequence comes from Photorhabdus sp. RM323S, assembly GCF_042879375.1. Taxonomy (NCBI): domain Bacteria; kingdom Pseudomonadati; phylum Pseudomonadota; class Gammaproteobacteria; order Enterobacterales; family Morganellaceae; genus Photorhabdus; species Photorhabdus sp. RM323S. Next base: position 71,672 of record NZ_JBHFKZ010000013.1, on the reverse strand, counting down.
GCGTGCAATCCATTCTGATGGTTTGGTATTGGATGTTTCAGCGGTGAAATCGAATCGTCGATCAAATGCTTATGTCTATGCCAAATATGTCGAGTCATATACCAAAGTGATTATGGTGGAGTTGAAAAATGATCCTAAAACCGGAGAGCTGAAATATTATGCCAGTGCATGGTACAAAGCAGGCGACCATACCCGTAATTTGGCCAATGAAGATTTTTCCCCCACAAATGGTTATAGCTCGATGGAGGAGAAGGGATATTTACTAACTAACCTTAAATATCAAGTCGATACTGTACGCCGTGTCTCTGAGCATTTAGAACATATTGAAGAACATAGCCATCAGGAATTGGTGAAATCATCTTCAAATATCGGTGATAGCACCGGTGATGTTAATTTTAGCGGTATGGGTGGCGGAAACGTTATTAAATCCAGTGTAATAAATGGCAATGTTAATTTTGAAGGTGATGGGATTGCTAATGTCATTCTTCATAGTTCGAGATTCGGTAATACGCATTTTGAAGGCGCAGGTGCTGCCAACGTCATCGTGAAAAGTGGTAAAGAGGGCAACCTGTGGTTCCGGGGTATCGGTCTGGCGAATGTTCTCGTTCATCAAAACCAGTGGGGAGAAATGGATGTTAACGCCGGCGGTGCGGCAAATGTGCTGGTTCGAATCGGTGACGGGCAGTATCTGGCTCATCTTCTGGCGGTTGGCAATATCTCGATCCATCAAGGTCATGGTGACAGCCGAGTTATCATGTTGGGGGGGTACAATACCCATACTCAAATAGGTGATGGTAGCGCGAACTGGTTAGGGGCGGGCGGTTTTAACGTCATGACCCAGAAAGGTAAAGGAAACGTCTCTTCGGTATTAGTGGGTGGGGCCAATGTACTGACCAAGCTTGCAGCAGGTCATCTGGTTTCCGGTATGCTCGGTGGTGCCAACATTATCACGCATATTACGGGTGATAATGAAATATCAGATACCACCGCAATTGCGCTGGGCGGTGCCAATATCCTGACCAAAAAAGGGAGGGGTGATGCTGTTGCGGTGATGGGCGGTGGTGCGAATGTTCTTACTCATATTGGTAATGGGAGTACGACGGGGGTGATGTTGGGTGGAGCCAATATCCTGACCAAAGTAGGCAATGGTGACACTACAGGCATTATGCTTGGAATTGGTAATGTGCTGACACATGTTGGTGACGGTCAGACACTGGGGGTCATGGGAGCAGCAGGTAATATCTTTACTAAAGTGGGAGATGGAACCGCAATTGCGGCCATGATTGGTGCTGGCAATATCTTTACCCATGTTGGTAAGGGTGATGCATGGGCATTGATGGGTGGTCTGGGTAATGTCTTTACCAAAGTGGGGGATGGCAATGCGCTGGCACTGATGATCGCAGCCGGCAATGTGTTTACTCATGTTGGAAATGGGATGAGTGTTGCCCTGATGCTGGCCAAAGGCAATGTCGCTACCAAAGTGGGTAATGGCATGACGCTGGCAGCAATGATAGGCGAGGCCAATGTGATGACCCATGTCGGTAATGGTCAAACATTTGCCGCTATGATCGGGCAAGCTAATATCTTGACGAAAGTGGGTAATGATTTGACTGTCGGCTTAATGGTGGGTAATGCCAATATCTACACCCATGATGGAGGTGGAACAAGTATTGGTTTGTTTGCCGGTGAGTTGAACGTGATGACCAGGAGCGGTGACGGTACAACGCTGGCGGCAATGTTTGGTCAAGCCAATATCATGACTCATGCTGGCGACGGTTTAACTGGGGTGCTGGCACTGGGTAAAGCCAATATTGTCACCAAAGTGGGTAAGGGTTTTATGGGCGTTATGGCTGCGGCTGAGGCTAATGTCGTCACTCATATAGGAGCATCAACGACTGCTGCCGTGCTATTGGGTAAAGGCAATATTCTGACCAAAGTGGGGAATGGTACTACGGTCGGTCTGCTGATTTCCGATGTGGGTAACATCATGACACACGTTGGTGATGGCACAACCGTTGGTTTCGCGAAAGGTAAAGCCAATATCATTACTAAAGTGGGGGAAGGTACAGGGGTTAACGCTGTCTGGGGTGAAGCTAATATCCTGACTCATGTTGGTAATGGCGACCGTTACAATTTCGCCAAAGGTAAAGCGAACATCATTACCAAAGTAGGGGGTATGCAAGAAGTCACCGTCGTTCAGGGTGATGCCAACATTATTACCCATGTTGGTAACGGTGATGATTACACGGGAGCCTGGGGCAAAGCTAACGTCATTGCTAAGGTAGGCGACGGAAATAATGTAGTACTTGCCAAAGCTGATGCCAACGTTGTGACTCAAGTCGGTAACGGCGACAGCTTTAATGCCTTGTGGAGTGAAGGCAATATCGTTACTAAAGTGGGTGATGGTATGCAAGTTACCGCGGCGAAAGGCAAAGCTAATATCACGACTACAGTGGGTGATGGCTTAAGTGTGACTGCGACGCATGGTGACCTGAATGTGAATACCAAGGTGGGTAACGGTGTTTCAGTCAATGCAGTATGGGGTGAATATAACGTCAATACTAAAGTCGGAAATGGTCTCAATGTTGCGATCATGAAAGGCAAAGGCAATGCCAATATTCATATTGGTGATGGTCTGGGGATTAATGCCTCCTATGCACGCAATAATGTGGCGATTAAGGTTGGTAATGGTGATTTCTACAGTCTTTCTATTGCGGAGAGCAACACACAAAGTAGTCATCTCTCTTCTCTGTTTAAGAATATTAAACAAACTGTGTTAAATGTGGAAGGTAGCCAAGCGATTAATTATCTGATCCATGGTGATGAGGCGAGTACTTCTGGGACCAATAAAGGTAGAGGCGCGATTAATTTAACCGAAGTTTCTGCCATTGATGGTTTCCAGATGGATAAAATTGATGAAGTTAGTTCGGATCTGGCTAACAACTTGAGTGGCACAATAACCCCGGTGGAGACGCCTGATACCGGGGGTATCCAGAATGCCTTGCAGATTGGCAATAATGTTAATTCAGCTCAGGATAAGGCATCACCACAAGCTGATGCGGTTATCAGACATGCGAAGCAGAATAAAGCCGCGCAAAATGCGTTAAGCGATAGAGAAAAAGCTGAGATAAATCGTCAGCTCCTGGAACAAGAGAAAGATAAACAGCTTAAAGCAATTTCAAAATCACAATTCCAACTAGAATCAACGAATCAAGATGCGCTGAATAACAATGGGCAAGTACAGCGTGATGCAATAAATGAAGAGTCTAGGATAGTCACAAAAGAACTATTTTCCATGACTCAAGGCATGGATGCGTTTAATAACTATGGGAATTATGATGGCAAATCAGGTGATGAGTGGCGTAATCGGTTTGCCGTTGGATATCTGGATAATATCCAGAATAAATTAAATGATGCCAAACTTACTGCACAAGAAAAATTAGCTGATGCACAGCAGCACGTTATTGATAAACGAGAAACAGTAAAAACAGCAATTGAGAAATCAGAGGCGGGTTTAGGGAAAAGTCTCGAAAATATAGATAATGCAGACGAAGATATTGTAGACGCTGAGAAAAAAGCAGAGCAGAGAAAAGAAGAAGCATTATTACAGAAACAACGGGCAGAAAGATCAGAGAGTGACGCCAATAGCGCGTATGAAAAAGCGAAACAGCGTGGTGAAAGAGATAGTTTAGAAGCGGAAAATAAAGCGGCTCAGGCGCAGAAGAATGCAAAAGATGTGAAACAGGCGGATGATGCTAAACCAGAGCGTATCGGGGCAACGGGTAGCGGTTTGTCTGGAGAAGCTTATACACCAATCGAGGTGGAGAAATCGAAAAGCCATATTGATCCTAAATCAAAAACTGAAGCTGACGGCTGGATTAGTGAAGATTTAACATTAACAGCAGAAGATTTGGCCGCCTTGAATAATGCACAACAGGCAATTAATCGGTTACAGCTCAACAAGAACATCCGTTCAGAAAATACCGGTGCTTCGATCATGTCAATGTTTACCGAAACATCATCCGATGGCACTGTGGGATCAACCTTAAATAAACCCAGAGAGTTAACCAGAAAAGCACCGACGATTTCAGGTATTGATCTGCAAGGATTAGGGGGAAATAACCCTAAATCTCGTTCTTCTGTACTTAAAGAATTGGAACTTGTCTTACTGAGTAAGGGAGACAAACGGTTTATTGATTCTACTAAAAGACGTCTTGGTTCGATAAATACCGATCTGCCTGGTAAGGCGCTGGTGGCCGTACGTGAGGCTTTTAGCAGTACCGTCGAACAGCCTGATGAACAGCATATATTGCAGCTTGAGAACGCGTTAGCTCATTGGCAGCAGCATGACCCCAAAGAATTCGCTCAGCGTAGTAAATTGGTGAAAAGCTTACGTTTTGAGATGGGTGAACTGGTTGCTTACATTCAGGCCCAGAGAGCTGAGTCAGCCGGGATTTTGGGTATCACTGTGCCACCTGAGCAAGTGCCACAGTTTGGTCAGCAGGTATCCTTTGACGGTTTCGGGCGTGTAGTGGGCCTGAAAGGCGATATTGCGCAAAGCGAAATTAATCGTCTCATTGATTGGCAAATTAAGCCATTAACCCAGATTAACTCCGCTGAGGAGCGGGATGTACCTAAGACCGAAAGCGAAAGCCTTATCGTTTTCGTCAGCCGATTACAACAAGAAGCTATCCCAGAAGGTAAGCCTTTGATTGAACGCGCTAGAGAACTTTGGCTTACCGGGCAAGTAACACATCAGAAAACCAAAGAATTATTTGAGGATGCTGTTACCCAGTTGAAAACGCATCCTGAATTGTACACTCTGGCTCAACAGCTGTTGGCCGATGCCAACAAAGAGAAGGCCACTGGACAATATATTGATAACCTGTTTGGCCGCCATTTTGATTCTGAACTGGCCTATGAACTGGTGAAAACGGCATCACCGGAGGCGAAAGATACCGCTGAACGAACAGGTAACTTCCTGGTACAGGATTTTGAACAGTGGATAAGTGGTTTTTATCCCGAAGGTGCTGAACGTGACCAGAAAATTGCCGGCAAGATGCAAGCTTTTGCTAAGGCTATTGATAAGGATTTTCGCCCTTGGTTCAGCCGGGTGCCTGAGTTAACAGCGTTTCTGGACGAACCAACTTTTGCCAATTTTAAGATCATGATGACTAAAGTCGATGATGGTTTTTCTGTGATTAAGGTGCCGTTTCTGGCGGTAAAAATGGCGACCACTCGGGGGATGGGGATGGATAGTGCTGCCTGGAAGAGAGAAGGCGATATTTTCTATCAGGATGTGATCACTCAAGCCCGTTCAACCAGTACTGAACTCACTGCCGGAAATGATGTTACGTACAAAGTCGAAATAACGGGAAAGCAGACTAACGATTATGGTACGGCGCTACCTTACCAGCCTGTGAATGGTCAGCATGATGACTTCTTGTATGGCAGGAAAGTTGCTGCGGGGCGGATCCTGATCCCCGGACGGGAAACTGCATTTGAGGGTAATGCGTTAGCACAAAGCCATTCTGTGGTGACAGGAGCGTCTGGCTCGACCAATATCATGGTTCATCTCAATAACTATATTGCTAGTAAGCAGCCTGACTTCCCGAAGGGGCAGAGCTATCTCAATACCTTGGCATTTCTGGTATTTGATGGTGGTCATTCCGTCAACGAAAGTCTGGTGGTTTACAAAGCGTTACAGGCAACCGGTGATGAGCGTAAGCAGGTACTGAACAGTTATACCGCCAATTATAAGGATCTGGCAGATATTGCTGGGGGATCGGGTAAGGTGTGGGTAAATCAAGCGCTGGATAATGCTTTTAAAGAAACTCAGGCGTTTTATCAGAAGTATGCTGTGGTAAAACCGCAAAACCGCCCTGCGCTGGAAGATCTAGATGGGTTATCTGGCAAAAATAAAGGGACAGCGCCTGTTATTATCGACGATAGTCATCTGAACAAACCACTTGATGCCTGGCAAACGGTGGAAGTAACTCCACAGATTGATAGCCGTGAAACTCGCTTTGATGGTCAGATCATTCTTCAGATGGAAGATGACCCGATAGCCGCCAGAGCAGCAGCTAATCTGGCGGGTAAACACCCGGATTCCAGCGTGATTATTCAACTTGACTCCAACGGTAAATATCGGGTTGCTTATGGCGATCTGTCTAAATTATCAAACAAATTACGCTGGCAGGTTGTTGGTCATGGCCGTGATACGTCAGAGCAGAATAACATCCGTCTGAGTGGTTACAGTGCCGATAAATTGGCGACCAAATTAACGCAGTTTTATCAGAACGCTAAGCTGGGCGAAAAGGCCATCAGCAAACCCGATCACATCAGCCTGGTGGGTTGTTCACTGATTAGTGATGATAAGCGGAATGGCTTTGCTCATCACTTTATTACTGAGTTGGATAAACAGGGTATCCGCAGTGATGTTTCAGCCCGTAGTAGCGAAGTAGCGGTTGACGCAACAGGCCGTAAATTTACTCGTGACGAAAATAACCAATGGGTTAACAACTTGCCTGATAACAAAATCGTCTTGAGCTGGAATACCGAGAATAAACTGATAACGCATACAGAACAGGTTCGTCGTGGTATTGCTGAAAGCGATATCAGCTTCGCTAAAGTAGGCTACACAGAGGCTGATTCGGTTACCAAAGGGGCGATTGCGGATAACACTGAAGTTTTCATTGAGCCACAGAAGCGTAAAAAGGTTAACACCAGCGATAACTCGCATCGTCAGCTCAGTTACTCCGGTAATATCCAGGTGAATGTCGGTGACGGAGAGTTTACTGCACTTAATTGGGGTACATCGAACGTCGGTATTAAAGTGGGGACGGGTGGTTTTAAATCACTGGCTTTCGGTGACAACAATGTGATGGTTCACATTGGTCATGGTGATAGTAAACATAGCTTTGATATTAGTGGCTATCAGGCGCTGGAAGGGGCGCAGATGTTTATTGGTAACCGTAATATCAGCTTCAACCAAGGTCGTAGTAATGACCTGATTGTGATGATGGATAAATCCATCCCAACGCCACCGTTGGTCAATCCATTTGATGGTGCTGCCCGTGTTGCTGACGTATTGAAAGGTATTGCCCGTTCCGGTGAAAAGCAGGATTGGTTAGCGGCACAAGATCAGCAATGGACCATCGTCGGTGCGAAAAAGTTTGTGCGTGATATGTCTGGTTTAGACCAAACCAGCAGCGTAGATTATAAAACACTGCTTAATTTGGACTCACAACATGAACGTAACAGCCGTGGCTTGCAGTATGACGCCGAATCAGCACTGAACAAAAAATTCAATCAGTGGCTGGGTGAAAATGGCAATAGTATTGAGATGGGCAAAATAAGCCGTGCAGACAAATTCCGTCAGGCCAATCAACAGCTGGCTTTCAACTTTGCCGTTGGGGGGCGTGGTGCTGATATTCAGGTTACGACCGGTAACTGGAACTTTATGTTCGGTGACAACATCCAGTCAATTTTGGATACCAACCTGGGTTCCCTGTTTGGTTTGATGACTCAGCAATACTCGACAACGGGTATGGCGAAAACCACCTTTACTTATAATCCGAAGGACTTACCGCGTCAGCTTCAGAATAATCTGCTTGGCCGATTAGCTAGTGTGAGTGAGGATACCACCTTAGCGGATATCTTTGGTGTGGACTACACCGCAGATGGACATATTGTTTCCCGCACAGGCAAGCCTGTTGATGGCAAGGCTATTCTGAAAGAAATGCTGGAAGTGATAAGGGAATTTAGCGGTGATCAACTGAAAGCCTTCACCAACCCAGAGAAATTGCTGGATAGTTTGGAGGCTGGCATCAATATGGGAGAAAATGGAGTCAAGACATTTGTGGAAAGTCATGGCTTGAAAGAGAAAGCACCTGATGAAAGTCAGGGGCAAGAAGCTGTGGTTAGCATCAACGGTGATAGCGCTCAAGTTAATAGCAAAGCAGAACGTGCATTTGGCTTTAATTCGCTGAATTTACCTAACCTGTTTGCAACGATGTTTAGTAAAGATAAACAGGCAGAGATGCAATCATTAGTGACCAATTTGAAAGAGAATCTAACAGCAGATCTGCTCAATATGAGGCAAAAAACCTTTGATTTCCTGCGTAACAGTCATCATCTGCAAGGAGATGGCGATATTCATGTATCGTTGGGTAATTATAACTTCAACTGGGGTGGTGACGGTAAAGATCTCGGTGCCTATCTGGGCGATAACAACAACTTCTGGGGTGGTCGTGGTGATGATGTTTATTACTCATTAGGAACATCCAACATCTTTGCTGGTGGTGAAGGGAATGACATGGGCGTTCTGATGGGACGTGAAAACTGGATGTTTGGTGGCAATGGTGATGATACCGCCGTGGTGGCCGGACGCATTAACCAGGTTTTTATGGGTGAAGGTAATGATCAGGCGTTTGTCTTTGGTGAAGGTGGCTTTATTGATGCAGGTAACGGGCAGGATTATGTTGTCACCTCCGGCAACTATAACCGGGTAGATACCGGAGCAGGTGAGGACTATGCTGTGACCATCGGCAATAACAACCGGGTTGACCTGGGTGAAGGCAATGACTTTGCCAGGGTGTTTGGTAATGACAATCGGATCGACGGTTATTTTGGCAATGATACGGTTAAACTGATGGGCTACCATGCGGTAATCAACGGTGGAGAAGGTGATGATCACCTGATAGCGGCGGCTATTTCGAAGTTCAGTCAGTTTGACGGCGGAGAGGGTCAGGATCTGCTGGTACTGGGCGGCTATCAGAACAGCTTCCAGGGTGGCGAGGGTGCAGACAGCTTTGTGGTCAGCACAGAGGTGATTGATAACCGGGTTAGCGATATTAACACAGAAGATATGATCCTCTTTAATGGTGTTGACTGGCAAAACCTGTGGTTCCAGCGTAGTGGATACGATTTGGTATTATCAGTGAATCGTCCTGTTCAGGATAAAACGGCTCAGAGTATATTTGAATCAATGGGTTCAGTGACCTTTCATGATTATTTTAATGGTCATCGTGCCAAATTAGTGACTCAAATGGGTAATAAGGATGTATCAGGAGAGCGAGAATTTACTGCATTGTCAGATAATGCGGTTGATTCTTTGATTCAGGCCATGAGCAGTTTTACCCCGACAGCGGGGGATAATGGTTTCATTGAGAATCTGGATAGTAAGGCGAAAGTCGCTATTGCAATGGCGTGGACAGATACCACCATCGGCAAGGGGAAATTTGCCTGATTAACGCTTTATAATAAAAAGAAAAAATAAGAAAGTTGTAATAAGAATAAAAGTGGCTCACAGAACAGGTGGGTCATTTTTACACTTTTTTTACACATCCATTCACTCTTTTATCAGCTTCTTTGCACCACCTTGCCTAACCTCTATCTATCCACATTCTCAGGAGAGATAAGCTGTGAGCATATTTCTGATTTCCGGCGTGTTATTAGTCGCCCTGTTACTGATTTATCTGATTTACGCGTTACTCCATGCGGAGGATTTTTAAATGGCATCATCTGCTTTTTTACTGATCGCAAGTTTCTTACTGATTTTGCTGCTGCTGGCAAAACCGCTTGGCGATATTATCGCCAATATGATCAACGGTGATATTCCGCTCTGGCTGACTAAAACAGAATCTGGCCTTTGGCGTTGCTGTGGCTTACAGAAACCTGGCGGCACAGTGAAAGAGATGAACTGGTGGCAATACGCATTAGCGATCATTATTTTTAATCTGACAGGGCTATTACTGTTATTTACCCTGCTGATCGCCCAACGAGTCCTTCCGCTAAATCCTGAACATTTTCCCGGGCTCAAATGGGACCTGGCGCTGAATACCGCAGCCAGCTTTATCACCAATACTGACTGGCAAGCCTACAGTGGGGAAAACACGTTAAGCTACTTTAGTCAGATGACGGGTTTAACCGTGCAAAACTTTCTTTCTGCCGCGACCGGTATCGCTGTGGTATTTGCGCTGATACGCGCATTTTCCCGTCATGGTGTAAAAACCGTGGGAAACGCCTGGGTTGATATCACCCGTATTACGCTTTATCTGCTGCTACCGCTGTCTATGATTGTCGCGCTGGTTTTTGTCAGTCAGGGAGTGATACAGAATTTCGAACCTTATCAATTAGTTCATACCATTGAAGACCAACAGCAATTGATCCCGATGGGGCCAGTCGCCTCACAGGAAGCCATTAAGTTATTAGGAACCAATGGCGGCGGATTCTTTGGCGCCAGTTCAGCCCATCCGTTTGAAAATCCAACCGCTATCAGCAATTTTATTCAGATATTATCTATCCTGCTGATCCCCTGCGCACTCTGTTTTGCCTTTGGTCAGGTCATTGGCGACAACCGTCAGGGACACGCTTTATTATGGGCGATGTGTATCATCTTTGTCGTTGCTACAGCGGGAGTGATGTATGCCGAACTCAAAGGCAATCCCCATTTCAGTCTGTTAGGTACCGCCAGTAATATCAATCTGGAAGGTAAAGAGAATCGCTTCGGTATCCTTGCAAGCTCAATTTATGCGGTAGTGACAACTGCGGCCTCCTGTGGGGCGGTCAATGCCATGCATGATTCTTTCACCGCACTTGGCGGCATGATCCCCATGTGGCTGATACAAATTGGCGAAGTCGTATTCGGCGGCGTGGGTTCCGGCTTATACGGTATGTTGCTGTTCGTTCTGCTGACAGTGTTTATTGGCGGTTTAATGATCGGCCGGGCGCCTGAATATCTCGGCAAAAAAATCGAAGTATTCGAGATGAAAATGGTCGCACTAGCGATTCTGGTCACCCCGACACTGGTCCTTTTAGGCACTGCGCTTGTCATATCCACAACCCATGCACGTGCCGGTATTCTGAACCCCGGCGCTCATGGTTTCAGTGAAGTGCTTTATACCCTCTCCTCTGTCGCCAACAATAATGGCAGTGCTTTCGCGGGCCTCAATACCAACAGCGTATTCTACAACCTACTGCTGGCAACCACCCTGTTTTTTGGCCGTTTTGGCGTGATCCTGCCGGTACTTGCTATTGCCGGCTCCCTGGTCGTGAAAAAACGCCAGCCTGTTAGCAACGGCACACTCCCCACCAGTGGCCCGCTGTTTATCGGCTTATTAATCCTGACCATTATGTTAATTGGTGCATTGACGTTTATTCCAGCACTGATCCTTGGCCCGGTCATTGAACATTTACAAATCTGGCTGATGTCCCGGTAAGTGCCAACATGAGGAATAGAGAGAGGAACACCATGACAAACAAACAACAGACATTATTCGCCCCCTCTTTGATGCGTAATGCTCTTATTGATTCAGTAAAGAAATGCCATCCAGCCGCACAATGGCGTAATCCGGTGATGTTTGTGGTCTATCTGGGCAGTGGATTAACCACGATTTTGTGGATTGCCATGTTAGCCGGTCAGTTTCAGGGAAATACGCTGTTTACCGGCAACATCGCCTTATGGCTATGGTTTACCTTGCTGTTCGCTAACTTTGCCGAAGCACTGGCGGAAGGCAGAAGCAAGGCCCAGGCCGCCAGCCTTAAAGGGGTGAGAAAAACCAGTTGGGCAACGAAACTCGCCTCAGCCAGCCGTGATGCAACACGGGAAAAGGTCCCTTCTGACAGCCTGCGTAAAGGCGATATCGTCATTATTGCAGCCAATGAAACCATTCCTTGTGATGGTGAAGTTATCGAAGGCGGTGCTTCCGTTGATGAAAGTGCCATCACCGGAGAATCTGCCCCGGTTATCCGCGAATCCGGCGGCGACTTTTCCTCTGTTACCGGCGGTACACGCGTGCTGTCTGATTGGCTGATAGTCCAATGTTCGGTCAATCCCGGTGAAACCTTTCTCGATCGCATGATTTCCATGGTCGAAGGGGCTAAACGGCGCAAAACCCCAAACGAGATCGCCCTGACGATCCTGCTGACAGCGCTGACAATTATCTTTCTCCTGGTGTGTGCCACCCTATTGCCATTCTCAATATTCAGTGTGGAAACCAACCAATCTGGTCAACCTATCACCATCACGGTATTGGTCGCATTGTTAGTTTGTCTTATTCCGACCACCATTGGCGGTTTACTTTCCGCGATCGGTGTCGCAGGCATGAGCCGAATGCTGGGTGCGAATGTGATTGCCACCAGCGGTCGGGCCGTTGAAGCCGCGGGGGATGTGGATGTACTGCTGCTGGATAAAACCGGCACTATCACCCTGGGAAATCGCCAGGCATCTCAGTTTCTGCCGGTTCCCGGCGTGACAGAACAACAGCTGGCAGACGCCGCCCAGCTCTCTTCTCTGGCCGATGAAACACCGGAAGGCCGCAGCATTGTCATTCTGGCAAAACAGCGTTTCAATCTGCGCGAACGTGATCTGCGCTCATTGAATGCCAGTTTTGTGCCTTTCTCTGCCATGACCAGAATGAGCGGCGTGAATGTGGAAAATCGGATGATCCGTAAAGGCGCCGTAGATGCCATCCGCCGTCATATTGAAGTGAATCACGGCAAATTCCCAGAAGCAGTCGAGATCTTGGTACAGACCGTAGCACGTAAAGGCGGTACACCGCTGGTTGTCGCAGAAAATCAGCGGGTACTGGGCGTTGTTGCGCTGAAAGACATCGTAAAAGGCGGCATCAAAGAGCGATTCAGCGAAATGCGCCGGATGGGCATCAAAACCGTGATGATTACCGGCGATAACCGCCTGACCGCCGCCGCCATTGCAGCGGAAGCCGGTGTTGATGATTTTCTGGCGGAAGCCACACCCGAAGCCAAACTGGCACTTATCCGCCAGTATCAATCCGAAGGCCGTCTGGTCGCCATGACCGGCGACGGTACTAATGATGCGCCCGCGCTTGCTCAGGCTGATGTTGCGGTTGCCATGAATTCAGGCACGCAGGCAGCCAAGGAAGCCGGCAATATGGTGGATCTGGACTCCAACCCAACCAAACTGATTGAAGTCGTCCGTATAGGTAAACAGATGCTGATGACACGAGGTGCTCTGACCACGTTCAGTATTGCCAATGATATCGCAAAATATTTCGCCATTATCCCGGCAGCATTTGCTGTCACCTATCCACAGTTAAATGTCTTAAATATCATGCATCTGTATTCGCCAACATCGGCGGTTTTATCGACAGTTATCTTCAATGCACTGATTATTGTCTTCCTGATCCCATTAGCTCTGAAAGGCGTGAGCTATCGCCCCATGAACGCATTGTCACTCTTACGCCGCAATCTGTGGATTTATGGTCTGGGTGGTCTGATAGCGCCTTTCATCGGCATCAAACTGATAGATATGTTGCTGACTTTGCTGATCTTTAAATAAAGGTGACGAAAATGATTTGGTTACGTTCTTCTGTTGTATTGTTGCTATTCCTGACTCTAATTACTGGTGTGGCTTACCCGTTGCTGGCAACAGGTTTGTCAGAACTGATGTTTCCTTACCAGTCCCAGGGTTCTATGGTGGAACAAGACGGTCAAATAGTCGGTTCTGAACTGATTGGTCAACCCTTCACTAAAGATATCTATTTTCAGGGACGCCCTTCCGCGACAATGGACTACCCTTATAACACGATGTTATCTGGTGGCAGTAATTTAGCGGTTTCTAACCCGGTATTGGATGATGAAATCAAGCGCAGAGTTGAACATTTGCGCCAATTTAACCGCCAGCCAAACATGCCCGTGCCAGTTGATCTGGTCACCGCGTCCGCCAGCGGCCTTGATCCTCACATTTCACCCGCAGCGGCTGATTTTCAGGTACAGAGAGTGGCTGACGCACGCCGTTTACCCATTAAAGCGGTAAAACAATTAATCCAGAATAATACTGAAATCCCGCCATCGGAATTTCTCGGTGAACCGGTGATTAATGTGTTAAAACTCAATCTTGCCCTTGATAATTTGCAAAAGAAAAAGCAATAAGGCTGGAAGATGGATCAACATGAACCACAACGTCCTGACCCTGATGAATTACTGACACTGGTTAACGAGAAACAGCGCGGTAAATTAAAAATATTTTTCGGTGCCTGCGCTGGCGTGGGAAAAACCTATGCCATGTTGCAGGAAGCACAAAGATTGCGTGCCCAAGGGCTGGATGTGATTATCGGTGTAGTAGAAACCCATGAGCGGCAGGGAACAGCCGCTCTGGTTGATGGCCTGCCACAACTGCCACTTAAACCGATCCACTACCGCAAGCGCAGAACCACCGTCTTTGATCTCGATGCCGCCATTGCCCGCCACCCGGCGATGATTCTGATGGATGAACTGGCATTCAGCAATCCTCACGGCAGCCGTCATCCCAAGCGCTGGCAGGATGTTGAAGAATTACTGGAAGCAGGAATCGATGTCCTGACGACCATTAATGTTCAGCATCTGGAAAGTCTCAATGATGTGGTTGGTGATATTACCGGTATCCAGGTCAGGGAGACCATCCCTGACCATATCTTTGATCAGGCGACTGAAATTGTCCTGGTTGATCTGCCGCCGGATGATCTGCGCCAACGGCTCAATGAAGGGAAGGTCTATATTTCCAGCCAGGCGGAACGCGCCATTGAACATTTCTTCCGCAAAGGCAATCTGATCGCCCTGCGGGAACTGGCTTTGCGCCGTACCGCTGATCGCGTTGATGATCAAATGCGCGCGTTCCGCGACACCCAAGGGCATGAACCGGTCTGGCACACCCGTGATAACCTTCTGCTGTGCATCGGTAACAGCTCAGGCAATGAAAAACTGGTTCGTACCGCAGCCCGCCTTGCCGCCCGGTTAGGTTGCATCTGGCATGCAATCTACGTTGAAACCCCGAAACTACACCAATTGCCGGAAGGTAAACGGCGCACGATTTTAACCGCGCTCAGATTAGCCCATGAATTGGGAGCGGAAACAGCAACACTTTCCGATCCAAACAAAGAAAAAGCGGTATTACGTTATGCCAGAGAACATAACCTCGGCAAAATTTTGATAGGCCGTCGCTGTGAATCCAAGCATAAGCTGCTTAACTGGAAATGGCGCCTTGGTTTTGCTGATCGGTTAGGAAAACTGGGGCCGGATTTGGATTTAGTGATTGTCGCGCTGGAAGATCGCAGCCAATGGGATAAAGAACAGGACAGCCGTTCTGTCAGTGAAAAATGGCGGATACAGATTCAAGGTTGCCTGATCGCAATCGCCCTCTGCACGCTGATCACCCTGTTCTCCCGGACATTCTTACTGACTCTCGATAAAGCTAACCTGGTTACGCTTTATCTGCTTGGCGTCGTCATCATTGCGCTGTTTTATGGACGCCGGCCATCAATATTTGCGGCTTTTATCAATGTCATCAGTTTCGATATCTTCTTTGTACAGCCCCACTGGTCGCTTGCCGTCACGGATATGCAGTATCTGCTGACTTTCACGGTCATGTTGATCGTCGGGGTCGTAGTCGGAAACCTGACAGCGGGAATGAGATATCAGGCACGAATTGCCCGTTACCGCGAACAACGCACCCGCCATCTCTATGAAATGACCCGTGAACTCAGCCGGGCATTGAATGAAGAAGATATTGCCCGTACCAGCTACCATTTCCTTGCCAATGGTTTTCAGGCGAAAACCGGCCTGTTTTTACCGAGCGATAATGGCAATTTACATCAACTTACAACCAACAATGGCGGTCATATGCTGATTGACGATGCCATTGCCAAATGGAGTTTTGATAAAAATCTGCCGGCAGGCGCAGGAACCGATACCTTGCCCAGCGTACCTTACCAATTACTGCCTATCGCAACACCTTCACAAACATTTGCTGTGCTGGCGATTGAGCCATCCTATTTGCGCCAGCTGCTTATCCCGGAGCAACAGCGATTATTGCAAACATTTACCGGCCTGATTGCCAATGCGTTGGAAAGATTGCACCTATCCCGCCGGGCAGAATCGGCGAAACTGGACGCCGAGCGGGAACAGTTACGTAACTCACTGTTGGCGGCACTCTCTCACGATTTACGCACCCCTCTGACGGTTCTTTTCGGGCAAGCAGAAATCCTGATGCTGGATTTATCTGCCGAAGGTTCCCCGCATACCAAGCAGGTGAATCAAATCCGTCAGCAAATTCTCAGCACTTCCCGTCTGGTCAATAACTTGTTGGATATGGCGCGTATCCAATCGGGGGGAATTCAGCTCAATCTGGAATGGCAATCACTGGAAGAGATCGTCGGCAGTACCTTGCGTTCACTGGAATATGCGCTTAATCGCCATCTGGTCACCGTTGCTCTGCCATCTGATCTACTATTACATTGTGATGCCAGCCTGCTGGAACGAGTATTTATCAATTTATTGGAAAACGCGATTAAATACACCGATGAACAAACACCCTTGGGCATTAAGGCGACAACAGAAAAAAATCAGGTTCATATTGAAGTCTGGGATGCAGGTAAAGGTATTCCACCGGAGCAGGAACAGTTAATTTTCGATAAATTTTCCCGCGCCCGCAAAGAATCCGCCATTCCGGGAGTGGGCCTTGGGCTGGCAATCTGTCGCGCCATTATTGAAATTCACAATGGAAAAATTTGGGCGGCCAATAACGAAAAAGGTGGAGCAAGTTTTCACTTTGTTCTACCGTTAGAAAAACCGCCTGAAATTGAAGAAATAACTGAGGAGGTATCACTATTACCAGCAATAACACCATTTTAATTATCGAAGATGAAAAAGAGATCCGACGCTTTGTCCGGCTGGCGCTGGAAGGGGAAGGTTGTCGCGTATTTGAAAGTGAGACGCTGAAACGGGGCTTAATTGAAGCGGGAACCCGTAAACCTGACTTGATTATTCTTGATTTGGGGCTGCCCGATGGTGACGGCATTAATTTGATCCGTGATTTGCGCCAATGGAGCACCATCCCCATTATTGTTCTTTCTGCCCGTGACGCAGAAGCGGATAAAGTTGCCGCACTGGATGCCGGCGCTGATGATTATCTGAGTAAACCGTTTGGCATCAGTGAATTGTTAGCAAGAGTACGGGTTGCCCTGCGCCACTTTGCCAGAACCCATCAGGAAGAATCTATCGTCTATTTTTCTGATGTGATTGTCGATCTGGTTAACCGCCGGATAACTAAAAGCGATGAAGAGTTGCACCTGACGCCGATTGAATTTCGTTTATTGGGTGAATTATTGGCAAATAGTGGCAAAGTGCTAACACAACGCCAGTTACTCAATCAGGTTTGGGGGCCTAATTATGTTGAACATAACCATTACTTGCGGATTTATATGGGGCATCTGCGACAAAAATTGGAAACTGACCCCACCAGGCCAAAACATTTACTCACTGAAACCGGCATTGGCTATCGGTTTATGCCTTAATACCTGAGACACGAATCGAATCTCTTCATGTCTCAGGCAATTAACTGCTCTCAGCAAAGTTTAGGGCAGATTATTCACTTGACATACATGTTCAAATAAATAATAAGCGACAGACTCTTCGCGGCAGGAACCAATAACATCCGCATCAGGCAGCGCTTGTTTAACTCTATCCTGTGCCGTTCCCATTATCACCCCTTTAGCGGCGGTTGAAAGCATTTCCACATCATTCATACCATCGCCAAACGCGATAGTTTGATCAATTGGAATACCAAGAAACCCGGCGAGCTGAATTAAAGCCTGCCCCTTAGAAACACCGCTGTCCATCACTTCCAAACACCAGGGGAATGAGAAAGCAATACTGACATTATCAGAAAACAGCGCAATTAAATGGCGTTCCAATTTAACCAACGCGTCGTGATCTCGGCGCTTATGAATGAAAAAAACTTTTTCAACAGCATCACAAGGCATTTCATCTGCCGGCCTGATCGTGGGATTAAAATGATCATTCTGATTAAAATCACTGAAACTATGATGTAATTCACTGGTTACCCATTGAGAACCACAATACATATTAATCACTAAATCCTGATCTGCCTGCGTTTGCTCAATTAATCTTTTTACTACATCCCCCGGCAGATATTGCCTGATATCCAACTTGTTACAGGCACTTGTTAATCTGGCGCCATTAGACGTAATCAGATGTACAGGTATATCAAAATCACCAATAATGGCGTTAACATCAGCATGATGCCTGCCGGTAGCAAATACGATCTGCTTTCCGGTATTTGACAAATCAGTCAGCACTTGACGGGTAAATTGACCTACCGTATCCCCCCGAAGTAACAGAGTTCCATCAAGATCGGTAGCAATAAGATTATACATGAGCACTTCCCCGGTACATTAAAAGCAATAATTATCTACGCTTTATTCAGCAATTCAAGCGATGCTTTCTTGGTAAATGTCATCCTTTCTGCCAGATTATGATTATCTTTCTCATAATAAATACTGGCTTCTGAATCCATTTGAGGTCTTGGACTTATTTTTTCCACCATTGGCATGGTATCAAGGAACAATTGTCTGGCATAGTTAACAGCCCGGGTATAAGTATCAATAACCTCTTCAAATTCAGGATAAATAGAAAACAAAACCTGATTCACAATTGGACCTGCATCAATACCTTCATTAATTTCATGGATCGTCACACCATGTGATGATTCACCATTTTTCAAAGCCCAGTTTACTGGCCTGACGCCGCGATATTTAGGCAAATAGGACAAATGGATATTCAATATTCTTTTACAAGAATTAATGAATTTTAACGGCAATATCCGCTTATGAAATACGACAAAGCACAAATCGCAATTGAAATTACCACTTTCATAACCGGGTAAATTCTCAACTTTATTATCTTCAATAATAGAAATATTATTTTCATGACAGAAATCTATTAATGTCTGCTCAGTACTGACAGGTTCGAATTTATCTGCCACAACATGCAATATTTGATAATCTTTATGATTCAAGAAATATTGACAAATGAAAATTGCCAATTCTCCTTTACCGCAAATCACAACTGTTTTTGGATGACTCATTCGCAGACCTCGTTAACTTCCTTAATCGTGCTAATATCACTAATATTAATCAGCCCCTGCATCACCATGCGCAATGAGCGTATTAAAATTTCATTATCGCTTTGTGTCCGGCACGATACTCGGCAATATAGATCAGAATCGGCATTTCCTTTCCCGGAGCACTCTTTTATATACACGCCATGAATATCTAAAAGTAACCGTGATATCATTTTTGCATCGGAAACATGAAATTTACAGTAAACAAAATTAGAATCCGTCTCATAGGCAGTAATACCTTCGATTGAATTCAATGCTTGCTGTAATTTTAACGTATCAATCATCACCTGTTCACAGCTTAATTTATAGTTCTCTCTATATTGCGGCAACCGCAATAAAAACTCTTCTGCAAAACCATTAATATTCCAAATAGGCAATACTGATCTCACTTTAGCCAGTAATGCTTGATTCTCGGTTGCCATATATCCTATCCGAATACCACCAATGCCAAAGGTTTTACTCATGCTGCGAATAACAGATAAATTTTTATAGTGATCTAAATGCATTAACATTGTATCGTCACGCATTTTAGAAAAATCCAAGAAAGATTCATCAACAATCAGGTCTATATTTAATGTCAATAATTCGCCTGCCAGATATAACAAACTATTAATTGGCGTTAGTTTACCTGTCGGGTTATTCGGTGACTCAATCACCACCACACTTGGCTTTTCCTCTTTCGCCAACATTAATAATTCATCAACATCTATCTCAAAATCCCTGCTCTCTTTACTATAACTAAATATTGTTCTATCTTTACCAAAGCAATTAGCATATTCATTAAATGATGGCACAGTAACTAATACTTTACCGGTATAAATCTCAGGCAGCCGTTTTATTATTTCAGCAGCACCATTTGAAATACATAATTTCGTTTTTTCTACACCAAGAAATTCAGATAAAGCATATTCAACTAAACGATTTCCACCGGGGTAATTAAGTAATATCTTATCAAAATTATTCTTCATTTCATCTTTCAATTTTTTAGGTGGAAAGTTGAAATTATAAATTAATGCAAAATCAATAATAGGATAACGCCAATATCCACCATGCCTATTCTGCACAAGATCCAGTTTATTATTACTTGAAATGAAGTCACAAATAGCAAGATCATAAGTATTATCAACTTCATACCATTGAGAATGATCAACAATACTTGCTTTAAATTCAGCTACATTATCCAATAAGGATTTTTTAAATATATCTTCATAATATAGCCCGGTTAATCCATTATTAACGTAATTTTCTAACTCTTTATTCACATATTCCGCAAAATTAGCACTGCAAATATGATAAATATTGACTGTCTTATATTGCCCATCTTCAACCTGATAATCAATATCCTTGGTAGAATTTAATGCAATAATATTATCTTTATCCATTTTTGCATAAGTCCCTTCCATATTCCCACTAAGAGGAGAAACCAAGACATTGAGATCGCCTGCTCTTAGCATCACCGTCTCCAGGCATTTCTTGGTGAAGAATATATCGCCTTCCAGGATCAGCGTATCTTGTTTAATCCAATTTCTGGCAAGATATAAAGAATAGAGATTGTTAGTTGATTCCCATTTTTCACTATTAACAAATTCAATATCCAGGTTATATGTCTTTTGTTCAATATGAGACATCAAAACATCATTTTTATAACCCACCACAATAATCACTTTCTTAATACCGATAGATTCGATATTTTTCAGCGCATTATCGATAAATGATATTTGATTCGTTTCTACCAAGGGTTTTGGTTTATTTGATGTTCTGGTAGATAACCGGCTGCCTCTTCCTGCACAAAGCAGTATTACTGTTTTTTCATTCATAGTTTTGATAATTTATTTTAAATAGATGTTAGTAAGCCATCGGTATTCTTAAATAAGAATTAACCTAAAATATAGCCCATTAATAATATAAAATTGATATTTATCTATCAATTAAATACAGCGTCATATATAACATGCTGATATACCCAAACCCCGTCAATTCTTCCGTGGAAATTTGTCTCGCCACCAATTTCACCACCGGTCTTTACACCAGACCCCAGACCAAATGTATGAAAATTATTGAGTGTTTCATCCGACGTTGATATAGGATTTAATTTTTCATTAGTCAGCAAACCATATTTATCACTTTTAAGCTCAATAGGAATATTATTTTTATCAATGATTTCAACAAGTTTAGTGTGATAGCCTGTACAGTGAATTAACAAATCATCACAATTAATACGTTGAATAACCTCATCACCAGATATTTCTGAGATATTTAATATAGAAATATTTTTATGTTTTCTTGCTTTAATTTCTTGCGCAAAGACAAAAGAATCATATCTCAAACCTGAATATCGATTAACCCGGCCACTTAAAGGGCAGATATCTTTCTGGATGAAATCATAGCCGTAAGACTCTGCACTTGCAGGTGAATCAAAAAACAGCTTGAAATCTTTATTAACCAGAACATTTATCTTGCCGGTAAACTTTAATTGTTCTGTCAGCCGAATCAAACAGGAAACAGAACTGTGTGATGAGCCTAATATTGAGATACTTTTTATATTACCTTTATTGATAACCTCATCATAAACACCTTTAATGAAATCACCTGAGGTAATATTATTACTATTATGTAATAATCTGGACTCATTTGGGATCCCGCCTATATTAAATAGGACTTTTCGTGTTGATACAATATAGTCTTCATTATTTTTATGATAAGTTATATCATAGTCACCATTTTCATTCTGTTTAATCTTTTTTACTTCCGCACCGGTCAATACGCCAAACCGATCACCATATTTATTTTCCTGAATAAAGCCTGCAATTCTCTCCAAATATTGACCAACAAACCTCAATTCAACCGGTTTATCTTTATTGGCGCTAAAATATTCCCACTCTGAGGTTGATCTTATATATTGACTCAATGCATCATCACAACCATCAAATTTCTCTAAAAATACACTACCTAAAGAGTTCGCAGTAATTTTATATTTCTTTAATGCACCAGAACCGGCCATCTCGGTTTTTTCTAAAATCAGACAATGTTTTACGGCTTCGTCTTTTAATAAATCTGGAATTAAAGAGATATTTGCAGGACCTGCACCACACATGACAATATCATAACACTGCTTATTCATTGACAAACCCTAACATTTTTAATGCAATTTGCGTTTCAATAACATCCCCAGAGAACTCATGACGGGTCTGTTTATAACCCAGAGGTTGCCCATCCAGACCCGCCTGAATAACATCACTATGACTAATTGTTTTATTCTCATTACGTGAATAAACCAACAGCTCCTTCTGATAATCAAATGCCAGACAAGGGATACAACTTAACTTAAGTGTTTTGGCTAATTCAAGTCTATGATGACCATCAATCACCACATTCGTTGCTTCATCAATCCAGATGGGTTGAGTCCAAAAACCTTCAAGTTTAACTTTCTCTATTAATTGTTCAACACGCACAGGACAATGTAATTCAGTTGGTCTAAGATTCGAGACTTCTTCTAATATTAATTTCATGTTTATCCCTTAGTTTAAACATATGGCAAAAAATTACCAACACCAACACACTTAATATTGCTAATAATTGAAATAACACGCCGCCATCAAAGAATTGAATAACAGTACCACCCACTAATGGAGAAATACAAAAACCGATACTATAAAGTGATGCTGCGCCAAAATATGCCCCACGTAAATCATTTGGTGCCAAACGATCGATAAAAACATTCACACATGGGAACAAAATAGTTTGACTGATACTCATGGTAAAAGCAGCCAGATACCACAATAAATAGACATCATAATACTTGAATGAAATAAAGAACATTAATTCAGATAAAATGAGTAATACAGTGCCTATTTTTATTTTCGTTTCCAATGCCATTTGCTGCGTTAACATGGAAAACGGTAACTGCATAACCACAATGGTTAGCGCATGTAGCATAATAAGCGAAGCAATAAACTCAGCGTATCCATTAAACCCTAATGAAGTAATTAATTGTGGTAGCGTTGAATCAAAATGTCCAAAAATAAACATCATGAGAATATTATTGATAACCAATATTAAAAACACCCGATCATTCAATAAAACTTTCATTGTACCTTTAAAATCATCATTATTCGTTAAGTTTATTTTTATTTTCTTACCGAATAAATAAACCGGGATCATAAAAATCACATAAGATACCGACACAATCAGAAAAGAGATAGAATTAATATCCAGGCTTAACTTTACCCCTAAATAAGGCCCGACTACCGCACCCGCATTCAGAAATAAATACCTTAAATACATGGCATTCTCTCTGACCTGTTTTTCTTCGATAATATCGCCGATAACTGCTTTTATTGGATTATTAACCAGCGCCCAAGAGATATTCGCCAATAACGTGCCAATAATAAAACCGGACTGATGCTCTGATAACCATAATATCAAATATGCCAATGAAGAAATAAGACAACCAATGATAATTATCCTGGCCCGACCAACTTTATCAGAGAAGTAACCGGCATAAAAACTTAATATTGATGAAATCGCAATAGATAAAGAGAGAACTAACCCAATCATCGATGCAGTAAAATGAAACTTTGTATATAATATGATGGAAATAAAAGGCCATACCATCATTGATGTTGACCTTGTTACAAAAGTCCCCAGAAATAGGCCCCATATACATGCCGGTATGGATGTATAACTCTTAAGAGAAAAATTTTTCATTGTTATGTTCTTATATTATTTATATCTTTTAAACCAAGTATTTAAAATATTTATGAAAGTCCATAAAACCCACTTGCCTCGACAAAACCAAATGTAGAAGCAAGCATTAGGATGATCTGCAAAATAAATAAAATTCAACGATGTATAATTTATCTTTAATATATTATCAAAACAGATATTAATTGCAAACAAAATATGACACTTTTGTTACACGTTAAACGCAAAGCAAATACTGGTGATGTTAATGAGCAACATAATGACATAAGTACTTTGCACTTTAACAGGCGAAAACACGGATAAAAAGGGCCCTTAATCTCAGATAAAAACCTTTCAGTTCAATCTTTATCTATTCAAATATTGATCAATCAACGGAAAAACTCAGCTTAATTTAACCAAAAAATAAGCTGTAATATTATATTCAAAGTGAAATAGATAAATAAAACTGTATTTTAGTGTAATAGCTACACTTTGGTGGGGATAATTATTATTTATAGATTTATATAAAGCTATCTGAGATAAAACTGGAAACCGTTCCACAGGCCCAAAATATTCACTCACTGAAACTGAGATTAGTAATGAGTTTATTCTTTAGTTTCTTTAATGAGAGTAATGATATATTCAAACAGAGAGAATAGTCTTATCATCTCAACTCATTTGATATTAACAATAGAATTTATTTTCTATGGAAACCTGCGGTTATCTTATTTGGTGAAAAGATGTCACTGATGGCGGCAGGTGGCGTCGTACTGATTACAGCCGGTGCATTAATGGTCGCTCTGGGCTGAAAAACAAAAATCCGCAATAACCTGTGACAGCTATTGCGGATTATTCAATCCAATCAAATATCAAACAGCGGCAAAAACCTGGTTAACAATATCCTGCGCTTCTCGTTCAATCTTCTCCCGATGTTCAGGGCCAAGGAAACTTTCACAGTAAATCTTATAGGCTTCCTCCGTTCCTGATGGACGGGCGGCAAACCAGCCATTTTCTGTCATCACTTTCAAGCCGCCAATTGATGCGCCGTTACCGGAAGCTTCTGTCAGACGGGCAGTAATGGGATCACCGGCCAATTTATCCGCTGTCACCATTTCCGGTGACAGTTTGGCTAACAACGCCTTCTGCTGATGATTTGCGGGTGCCTGAATGCGGCTGTAACTCGGTGTACCAAAACGGGCGGCTAACTTATTGTAACGCTGCTGTGGATTTTCCCCTGTCACGGCGGTCATTTCTGCCGCCAGCAAACAGAGGATAATCCCATCTTTATCCGTGGACCACGGCGTACCATCGAAACGCAGGAAAGAAGCCCCTGCACTCTCCTCACCGCCAAAGCCCAATTTACCTTGATGCAAACCGTCAACAAACCACTTAAAACCGACCGGCACTTCCACCAATTCACGGCCAAGATCGGCAACCACCCGATCAATCATGGCACTGGAAACCAGCGTTTTACCTACCGCGACGCTTTCTGACCATTGCGGACGATGACGGAACAGGTAATCTATCGCGGTCGCCAGATAGTGGTTTGGATTCATCAAACCAGCTGGCGTGACAATACCGTGGCGGTCATAATCAGGATCGTTGGCAAAAGCCAGATCAAACTTATCACGCATTGCCAGCAAGCCTGCCATTGCCCAAAGGGATGAGCAATCCATGCGGATGACACCATCATGATCCAGATGCATAAACCGGAACGTCTGATCCACCTGATCATTAACCAACGTCAGATCCAGGCTGTAGAGCTCACCGATACGCTGCCAGAACGCAATGCCGGAACCACCCAACGGATCAATACCGATTTTCAGCCCGGCTTTCTGGATAGCGGCCATATCAACCACATCACCCAGCGCAACGACATACGGCTCGACTAAATCTTGCTGGTGCAAATATTCACTGCTCAACGCCTGAGCAAACGGCAGACGCTTAACGCTTTTTAGACCTTCTTCGAGCAACTCGTTAGCACGACGTTCGATAATCGCGGTCAGATCCGTATCGGCGGGGCCGCCATCCGGTGGATTATATTTAATACCGCCATCTTCCGGTGGATTATGGGATGGTGTAATCACGATCCCATCCGCCAGCGCCTTCCCCTGGCGGTTATAGCAGAGGATGGCATGAGAAATCGCCGGGGTTGGCGTAAACCCATTATTTTCCTGCACAATCACATGCACATTATTGGCGGTCAACACTTCCAGCACAGAAATAAAAGCCGCTTCTGACAACGCATGGGTATCTTTACCCACATAGCAAGGGCCGTTTATTCCCTGCTGCTTACGGGCTTCCACAACTGCCTGAGCAATTGCCAGAATATGCGCTTCATTAAAGCTACTGCGCTGAGAGCTGCCACGATGGCCAGATGTACCGAATTTAACCTTATGCACCGGGTTTTCCGGTTGAGGATGTAAGGTGTAATACTGTGAAGTCAGTTGCGCTACATTTATCAGATCACTTTGGCGGGCAAGTTGCCCTGCGCGCGGATGATTTGCCACTTTATCTCTCCTGGATGGCTGCACCACCTTGACTATTGCAGCGCAGCTTTAGTCAGTTAAATCGTTCCACACACCTTTTCAATAAGATTGGCTGAAAATTGCATATCCTGCATAATTTGTTCAACCATATTACGCTTACGGTCAGTATTGGTGTTAGTAATGACCCAAAAAGGTGTGCCCGGAATATGACGAGGTTTGGTTTGTTTGCCACTGGCAAGCAGCGTCTGTTGATCACCGGCAAAATAAACACGGGTACGACCATGCATAGCATCGGTTGTCTGAGAAAAACCTTCACTGTTCAAGCTGTATAATGTGGATAAGATCAACATAAAGCGATCAACTGATTTTTTCTTCTCAGAATAGTCATCTGAAAGTAACAATTCACGTATGACACGAACAGAATCACGCGGGCGGGATACTGATGTTTTCTCCACAGCGCTAACAGGCTGGACGTTTTGTACTGGCTGATCGGCGTTAAATTTCAGCATCCGCCGTAAAATATCAGATGCACTTTCACCGATATGTTGTGTGTGGCTGGCAATATAGCGGTAAAGGTCTTCATCAACTTCTATCGTTTTCATTTCTATCCAGTACTGTTCTAAATAAAAAATTTAGCCGGATTATAAAGTATAAAAGGAGAAAACAAAATAGGTAAAATTTCAATAACTTAAAAGTGTTTCAGCGTAAAAAACGATATGACGAAGCAGGCTATTTTCATCTAAAACAAATCAATCAGTTACATAAAAAGTATGGATATAAATCTCGTCGCAGTGCTAAAAGGGGCTTAAAATTACAAGCTCGATTGATACAAGCTGAACGAATTATTATTCAGGCTGAGATGACAGTAATATTAATTCCAATCTATTTACAAGAAATTTATCTAAATACGAAATTAGCCCAATGGGTTAACTAACTGTTTTCAAATAACGGTAGTGGCATGCACGGTTGATACATAAGCTGCGGCCCAGCCGCCTATCATTCTTATTAAAGATGCGTATGATAGACAGGTCCAGTTATTTTCGCCAGCGGCTCGATCGACTCCAAATGGCACTTTTGTCAGCTATGTGGTCATATCGACAACTCACCAAGTCTGCCAAGGTGGCATGACTCAAACAAAACGGCCACCGGAAAACCCGGCGCAGTTCAGTTGGGCGGAGACAATCATTTTGACCAGTTGGCCGGGATGATTGTTGCTATGCCGGTAAATCTGCTTGACGCTATCTAGTTCAGTACTCAGTTATCGAAACGGAGGTGTAATGCAACATCAATATCCACATCAAATAGAAACGGATCGTCTCTTACTACGACCCACGAGGGCTTCCGATACGGATCGGGCATTTGAAATCCAGTCAGATTGGCAGGTAACACGAATGCTGCGTATGGCATCGTTTCCCCCCGCTCAAAAGGAAATTGCCGCATGGTTTGCCGACCATCGACGTGAATGGGTTGCGAGTGAGGCATATCGCTTCGCGGTCGAACTTCAAGGACAATTCATTGGATTGGTAGATATTGATGAAATTCGTCAGAATACTGGTGAACTAGGATACTGGTTCGAGCAGGCTGCTTGGGGGCGTGGCTTTGCATTTGAGGCTGCACAGGCCGTAGTGCGCTTTGCATTTAATAATGTTGGTCTGTCTCAACTCCGGTCAGGGCACGCCATCGACAACACTGGCTCACAAAGAGTGCTCCTCAAGCTCGGCTTTCATCAGCTCGATGTCGTTCCACGGGCTTCCCGCTCGCGTGGTGAGGAAATCATGCAACGACAATATATGTTATCGAACTTCAATAAGGAGGCATCTCAAAAAACGGAATTGGTAAAGAAATCACTGATCTAAGCCAATGGTCATCGGATATCAAGAATGCGATTAACCTCTTTTTTTGGGGATTTAAATATACTTTGGGTGACAATCTCATCACCAAGTGACATTGTTTCTCCTCCTGCTTTAACAAGGACCAATAATTTAATTTTGATTAATATATAAAAGAAAGCATAGAACAGATTAAGTGTCTTGCAAGGCAGGAGAAATAAATTTGTTTTTGACTATTTTGACTGGATGTAAAGATTCCGGCCCAATGGCCGGAATTATTTTATTGACGGATCATCAAACAGGCATAAATCTAAAGACTCGCTTATTTAGCATTTAACACTTCGTTTAATTTGGCTTCATCAAGCTGACGACAACGTTTTGCGACTACAATCGTTGCAACCCCATTGCCAATCAGGTTGGTTAACGCTCTTGCTTCTGACATGAAACGGTCTATTCCCAGAATTAATGCCAGACCCGCCAGTGGTAAATGCCCAACAGCAGAAATTGTTGCCGCTAATACAATAAATCCGCTACCTGTTACGCCAGCAGCCCCTTTAGAAGATAAAAGTAACACCACTAATAGCGTTATTTGATGCACAATATCCATCTGTGTATTGGTTGCCTGCGCAATAAATACCGCGGCCATTGTCAGGTAAATAGAAGTGCCATCCAGATTAAATGAATATCCTGTCGGGATCACTAAACCAACAACCGATTTCTGACATCCCACCTTCTCCATTTTATCTAACATCCGCGGTAACGCAGATTCAGAAGAGGATGTTCCCAATACGATTAATAATTCTTCTTTAATGTAATTAATAAACCGGAATATACTAAATCCGGTCACTTTCGCGATTGTTCCTAAAACAAATACCACAAAAAGAATACACGTGATATAGAAGCAAACGATTAACTGCCCTAATTGTATTAATGAACCAATACCATATTTGCCGATGGTAAATGCCATTGCACCAAAAGCCCCCAAAGGCGCTAATCGCATTATCATATTGATAATACCGAAAATCACCTGAGAAAAACCATCAATAATATTAAAGATTGGTTTCCCTTTTTCTCCCAAATGATGAAGCGCAAAGCCAAATAACACTGCAAATAATAAAACCTGCAAAATATTACCACTGGCGAATGCTCCGATGACACTGCCCGGAATAACGTCAAGTAAGAATGCGATTATACCCTGTTCAGCCGCTTTCTCCGCATATATAGAGACAGCTTTAACATCTAACGTAGCGGGATCAATATTCATCCCTGCGCCAGGTTGGACAACATTGACAACGATTAACCCAATAATTAAAGCAATTGTGCTGACTATTTCAAAATAGACCAGAGCAATAGCGCCTGTTTTACCCACGGCTTTCATACTTTCCATACCAGCGATACCGGTCACAACCGTACAGAAAATAACAGGAGCAATGACCATCTTGATTAATTTTACAAATCCATCACCCAATGGCTTCATTTCTGCGCCCAGCTCAGGGTAGAAATGCCCCAGCAGTATGCCGATAGTTATTGCGAGCAAAACTTGAAAATAAAGACTTTTTAGTAAATTTTTTTTCACTTCCTAATTCCCTAATCCATAGTATAAAATCAAATTCTATTTATTCTTATTAGAACGGTGTGATTGTTGTTAAATTTATTCTATATCTTTTATTTACATAAAATATAAAGTAAATTTTCATTATTTTTTCACAAAAATTTAAAGTTAACACACAATTTTTTAAGATATAGATCACATAAACACACAATAAACACACAATAAACAACCACATTAAGATGGCTGAACCAACGATTATCTCACAAGTTATTTAAAACCTCCTATTTAAAAATATCAGTAATTTTAAGCGTTCTTGTTTTTTAAGCTATTAAGTATTGGCATGAAAATTAACAAATTTTTGACACGCCGAACGTTTTGAGAACAATTTAATTACAAGAAATTATTAACTATAATTGCATAGCCTGGTTGCTCTGTTACAATTTGAACAACAATATCCGAAGGAAAACTATTCCCATCATGAAATTAAACAACCCGTTAAATCATCATATACAGACACCGGAAAATCCTGTCTCTTCCACTCCTGTTGTATTAATCCACGGGTTATTTGGTGATCTGAATAATCTTGGGGTCCTAACCCGTGATTTACAGCAATATTATCCCGTTATTCAGGTTGATGTACGTAATCATGGTCTATCTCCATGGGCAGATAACATGGATTACCACGATATGGCACAGGATATTATTTCTCTGCTGGATCATCTGCAAATTCAGTCCGCCATTATTATTGGTCATTCAATGGGCGGCAAGATCGCGATGACAATGACCGCCCTAGCGCCAGAACGGATAGAAAAAATCGTTCTTATTGATATAGCGCCAATCGCCTATCAGGTTCGCCGCCATGACCAGATTTTTACCGCATTGAATAAAGTGACGAAAGCCGGCGTTAATACCCGTCAGGAAGCCATCGAAATTATGCGGGAAGATATTCAGGAAGAGGGTGTTATTCAGTTTTTACTGAAATCATTCCGTCAGGGGGAATGGAAATTCAATTTGCCGGTATTAATCAATCAATATGAGAAGATTATCGGCTGGCAGGAAATACCGGCATGGCCTCATCCTGCTCTGTTTATTCGCGGCGGTCTTTCTTCTTATATTCAAGAAGAGTACCGGGATGATATCGCCAGACAATTTCCACAGGCTAAAGCCTGGGTTGTCGCCGATTGCGGTCACTGGGTTCACGCAGAAAAACCAGACGCCGTTTTAAGGGCAATTCACCATTTTCTCAATATTGATACGGAATAATGCAGGCAGTTAATTCGCGATAAATATTGGCTCACTTTCTGTGAGCCAATATTATTTTATAATTTTTACTTTTATTATAAAGCGTTAATTAAGCAAATTTCCCTTTGCCAATCATTGTATCTGTCCACGCCGTAGTAATCGCGATTTTCGCCTTACTGTCCAAACTCTCAATAAAACCATTATCGCCTGCTCTGGGAGCAAAACTGCTCATGGCCTGAATCAATGAGTCAACCGCATTGTCTGACAGTGCAGTAAATTCACGCTCCCCTGATTCATTATTATTACCCATCTGCGTCACCAATTTGGCGCGATTACCATCAAAGTAATCATTAAAGGTGACTGAGCCTACCGATTCAAAGATGCCCTGAGCGGTATCGTCCTGAATAGGGCGATTCACCGATAGCACCAAATCATATCCGCTGCGCTGAAACCATAAGTTTTGCCAGTCAATGCCATTAAAGAGGATCATATCTTCTGCATTGATATCATTAACCTGATTATCAATCACTTCTGTGCTAACCACAAAGCTGTCTACGCGGGCACCGCCCTGGAAGGTGTTTTGATACCCCGCCAACATCAGCACATCCTGCCCATCACCACCATTAAACCGACTGAGCTTCGATATAGCAGTCGCTATCAGGTGATCATCACCTTTTCCACCATTGATCTCTACATGGTAGCCCATCAGTTTAATGACATCATTACCGGTATCGCCATCAATCCGGTTGTGATTACCAAAGACATTGGCAAAATCAGCGCCTTTACCTAAACCAACCTGGCTGTGATTACCGATAGTCACAACATAGTCCTGCCCCTCCCCGGCATTCAGTTGGTTGTGGTTGCCCGAAGTCACCACATAGTCCTGCCCGTGACCAGCATCAACAAAACCATCCTCACCAAAGATAAATGCCTGATCGTTCCCTCCGCCCATAAATACTTGGTTGATGCGTCCGGCCACCACAGCGGTATCATCCCCTTTTCCGCCAAACATCCAGTTTTCACGTCCCATCAGCACGCCCAGGTCATGACCTTCTCCCCCGGTAAAGACATTGGATATGCCCGTGGCATAGAAAACATCACCACCACGGCCACCCCAGAAGTTGTTGTTATCGCCCAGATACGCACCAAGGTCTTTACCGTCGCCTCCCCAGTTTAGGTTGCTGTTGCCCAGCGATATATGAATATCGCCATCTGCTTGC
The DNA here is from genome assembly GCF_042879375.1 of Photorhabdus sp. RM323S. Taxonomy (NCBI): domain Bacteria; kingdom Pseudomonadati; phylum Pseudomonadota; class Gammaproteobacteria; order Enterobacterales; family Morganellaceae; genus Photorhabdus; species Photorhabdus sp. RM323S. Next base: position 39,717 of record NZ_JBHFKZ010000013.1, on the reverse strand, counting down.
AGATGACCGCTATTTCGCAGGAAATCGAAGGTTTTTTCCTCCATATTCAACAAATCAGCCGTCAGATTCCCTTTCAGGTTGGTGACTAACGATTGCATTTCTGTTTGTTTGTCTTGACTGAACATCGTTGCAAACAGATTAGGCAGGTTCAATGCATTGAAACCAAATGCCCGTTCGGGTTTGATATTGTCCGTCGTAGGAAGACCGATTTGAACCTGTGCAACCTTGGCTATGGAAACCTTGCTCTCTTCATCAACCGCTTTTGCTTTTAGACCATGACTTTCAGCAAAGGATTTAACACCATCCGCCCCCATATCCATGCCAGATCGCAAACCCGCCAGCAATTTATCCGGATCAATGAAGGCTTTTAGCTGCTCACCACTGAATTCCCCGACGATTTCAATCATCTCTTGCAAAATGGCAACACCATCCACCGCTTCACCGGTACGGGAAACAAGATGACCTTCCGCCGTGTAATCCACACTAAAGATATCCGCTAAGGTGGTGTCTGCTCCGACACTCGCCAACCGACCAAGCAACCGGTTCTTAAGTTGACGCGGTAAATCATGCGGATTATAGGTGAAAGTGGTCTGCACCAAGCCGGTTGCAGTGAACTGTTGGGTCATCAGACCAAATAATGAACCCAGATGGGTATCCAGAATCGACTGGATATTGTCACCGAACACCAGATTCCAACTACCGGTTGTCACCTGAATATCCGCCCCCTGACCACCCACGGCAAAGTTGAAAGTTAGCTCCTTATTGGCCCGACGGAATTGTTCCGCCCGGCTGATGTTGCCGGTGTCAGCCTTGTTGCTATTACGACTTAACCATTCATTATATTTCTTATTCAGTATTAATTCGATATCGTTTTTCAGCGCGCGGCTACTGCGTTCACTCTGAGCATTGAAATTAGTCAGGGTGTGATAATCCACGCTACTGGTTTGATCGAGGCCAGACATATCCTGAACAAATTTCTTCGCTCCGGCGATTGTCCACTGCTGTTCTTGCGCAGCTAACCACGCTTGTTCTTCCCCGTAATGGGCAATCTCTTGCAGGACACCCGCAACACGTGCGGCACCATCAAATGGGTTGATCAGCGGTGGCGTCGGGATTGATTTATCCATCATGACGATCAGATCGTTACTGCGGCCCATGTTGAAGCTCACATTACGGTTACCGACGAACATTTGCGCCCCTTCAAGCGCCTGATAACCACCGATATCAACACTGTGCCCACTATCGCCATCACCGATATGAACCATGACGTTGTTATCCCCAAAGGCCAGTGATTTAAAACCCCCGGTTCCTACTTTGATGCCAACGTTCGATGTTCCCCAGTTGATCGCGGTAAATTCCCCTTCACCGACATTGACCTGAACATTACCGGAATAATCCCATTGAGAGTGATTAGAGTCATTTTCTGAATGAACACCAATCCGGGTTTTATGCTTCTCTGGTGCAGTGAAACTATTCACATTATCCGCAATCGCACCTTTGGCTAACTCATCGGTATTGGCTATACCCACTTGAGAGAGGTTGATATCACTTGCAGTAACACCGTGGATCACTCTTTCTATGCTGGATGCCAATTCACCCCGTTTATTCCATTTGAATACGATTTTGCTATCAGCCAAATGATGACCCCACTGGCTATGGTGGTCACGAGGACTGTGGTCACGGGTAAATTTACGCCCCGTAGCATCAACAGCCACTTCGCTACGGCGGGCTGAAACGTCACTGCGAATACCTTGTTTCTCCAAGGCAACGACAAAACGACCCGCAAAACCATCCCGCCGGTTATCACTGATCAGAGAACAGCCGACGATACTGATGTGGTCAGGTGTGCCCGCCTGACTGAAATCCCGGCTGAACTGTTTGAGTTTTTCCGCCAGTTCATCAGCACTATAACCACTGAGGCGAGTATTATTGTGCTCTGATTCTTCACGACCATGCCCGACAATCTGCCAGCGTAATTTGCCCGATAATTTAGTCGGATCACCGTAGACAACCCGGTATTTACCGTCGGAATCGAGCTGAACAATCACACTCGAATCCGGATGTTTCCCCGCCAGATTAGCCGCTGCTTTAGCTGCTACCGGATCATTTTCTGTTTGAATAATCACCTGACCATCAAAACGAGTCTTACGGCCATCGGTCTGTGCTGTGACAGCAACGCGATCCCAGGTTGCGACCTGTTTATTTTTAATAACGTCGTTTGATGATAGTTTCTCCAACACACGGGCCGGTCTGTCGCCCTCAACCGGCACTTTAAGCATCAGCTTACTGGCTGTTGGATAAGTAAACACTTTGTCGATATTCAACTGCACAACGTTGACCACCTGCTTGAAGTTATTACTCTCAACTTCAACCAGCACTTTCTTACCTTGCTTAGTCGTCACTTCCAGCGTGACATGATTTGCACGGTAATCAACCACACGCCCGGTAGCGCCTGAACCCAATGTAAAAATCTTACCCTGCTCTTTTAATGCCCGCAGTACGTAACGCTGTTCACCCTCACGCGACGTTTTCCAGACACCGTCATATTTGGTGATGACGCCCTCTTGAAACTTGTTGAATTGAACAGAGAAACTTTGACCAGGAGCTTCACTCGCCTGGAATTGATATTTCGTGAGATAACTTTTATGGAAAGAGTCCATAAAACGGCGAAAATCATCATAGTCGGCAAATGATTTGGTGCCAAAGTTAGGATCATAGAATGACCAAACGGTTTGCGCATCTTGTTTGTGGACAACAACCGACATTGCGTGATTTGCAGACATAAATGTCATGTAAACCGATCTATTCACATTACGCAGTGTACTCATGACAGACTCGTAGCCTTCAGCTTCATAATTCAATGCATTATCGATATTCGGTCCAGTCAGCCCATTGGCTTTTAATTTTCCACCATAAGCGGCGTTGGCTTTTCTGCGCGCAGCAATTGTGGAGTCATCCATCGACTGGCTGTACTGCATCGATAATAGATCTTCAATCGCCGAACCAATATTTTGCCGGCGATATTGGTTCAGTAATGAGGACTCAATGGTGTTGATGTCCGTTTTCTTATTGACCGATTTGTCGTTGTAAGCTTTAACAGCATCCTTTAGCCACAGCATATAAGCTTTACCCCCTCCTGCACCATGTATCCGCTCTTCGATCAGATAACGGGCAGACAGGGCAAAGCATAATCCCTTCAGGAACTCTTTCGACTTGACCTTATCTCCATTAGTCAGGAGCACACTGCCAATTTCCGGAATGATTTTCTTAAGGTTTTCCAGCAGATTGTCATCCTGACTAAAATGGAATGAATAAGCTTTCTGCTCTTTTCCATGTGCTTTCACATCAAAGATTTTGTCGGCAATTTTTTGCAACAAGTCTCCTTTGGTGAGTTCAGGCTTTTGAGAAGACGAAGTTTGCCCGTTAAACAGTTTGTAACCGGGTACAAACTGTTCAGTACGCAACCTTTCCTGCTCGTCTGCCGCATATTGGAACCCGGTATTGGTCGGTAAACGGTTAACAGCTTGTTTAACCCTTTCCAAAGCCTGCTGTTCTTCTTCACCCAGATTGTCACTAAACCGGCCATCTGCACGAACAGCAGATTCAGGATTAATATGGCTGCCGATTTCTGCCGTAGCGGTTGATTGATAAGCTTTGCCAGATAAACCACTACCGTAAGCTCCCACACGCTCTGGTTTGGCATCATCACTCTGCTTCGCGCTTTTCGCATCGGCTTGTGCCTGCGCGGCTTTATTTTCCGCTTCAGCAATATCGCGTTTACCCCGATCTTTAGCGCCCTGGCCGGTCTTATTGGCGTCATTTGCCGCTTTTTCTGCCCGCAATTGCTGTGAAAGCGCCTCTTTTTCTCTCAACTCTGCTTTTTTCTGAGTAACTGCAATATCCTGCCTTGCATTGTCACGATCTTGCTCACTTTTCACTACACCGGCTTCTGACTGCTCAATCGCTTTTTTGATGTGTTGTTGGTTAGCGGCAATCACTTGCTGCACATTATCTAATTGTTGCTGTGAGGTAGAATTGGCTTGATTTAATTTATCCTGAACGCTGTTCAGTAATCCACCAGCGAAATGATTACGCCACTTTTCACCTGATTTCCCCTGGTAATTTGGGAAACTGTTCAGCACATCCAATCGTTGAGTCATGGAAATCAATTCATCAGTCACCGATTGATATTCTTCTTGCAACGCCTCACGCTGTGCCTGACCATTGGTTTTTAGCACGTCCTGATTTGTTGATTCCAGTTGAGATTGGAATTTTGTCATTGCAGCAAGCTGCTTCTCTCTTTCCTGTTCCAACAACCGGCGATCTTTGTCCACATTTTCCTTATCACTTAAGGCATTCTGTACCGCTTTATCCTGTTTCACATGTTCGGTAACCCGATGGAACTGTTTTGGCGTCTTAGACTGGGCGACAACGTTATCCAAAACATAGCCCATCCCATCACTCAGACCGGTACCTTCAAATTCAACCCAGTTACGGCCCTCTTTGGCGATTAACTCCAACGTCTTATTTTGCCATTTGACGGTATCGCCAGAAGATGAAAAGACAAGTTTGCCATTCCAGAAAACGTTGATGCCATTGTCGGCAAAATTTAAATTAGGACGATTAGCAAAATCAAAGCTCAGTGAAATCACTTCCCCTTCATGCAAATCTTGCAGGTTCTGGTAAATAGTGGTGTTGCCTTTAACATCCAGTTCACTGACCCGATCGCCATGTCCGGCGTTATCCAGGTCATAAGCACTCGCAGAGCCGTATGCCTCAATCTGATTGGTTGACAGCCAACCTTGCTCATTTTGTTCAAAATCACCATTAATAATCAGATTTTCATTCTGATCTGATGCCGATCCGACTTTTTGACTTAAAGAACGTTCAATTAAGCTGACATCCGGCATCTCTATCTCTGTCACAGAACCACTAAGACGGTTATCCAGGTCTGAACTGACCTGCTCAACTTCATCTACCTTAAAACCGTCAATAGCGGAAATTTCAGCTAAGTTAATCGCCCCCCGGCCTTTATGTGTGCCGGAAGTGTTTGCTTCATCACCACGAACTAAATAGTTGATCGCCTGACTGCCGCTGACACCCAATACTGTCTGTTTAATGTTGTTAAAAAAGGAAGAGAGTGGGTTGCTCTCAGTGTTACTGACAGCAAGGCTGTAAAAATCGCCATTACCAAGCTTAACCACTACATTATTTCGTGCGTAAGCGGCACTGATTGCCAAGCCATCACCAATATGAATATTGGCATTACTTTTACCTTTCATCACCGCAACATTGAGACCATCCCCGACTTGGATATTGATATTATTGTTGCCCCACGCCGCATTAACCGAAACCCCCTGCCCCACTTTGGTATTGATATTCAGGTCGCCATGGGTTGCAGTGACGTTTAAACCATTGCCGATCGTGGTCGTGATATTCGTTTGGCCTTTTGCCGCCGTAACCTGCCTGCCGTCCCCCACTTTCGTGACGATGTTTTTATCACTCCACAACGCATAAAAGCTGTCACCCTGACCAATTTGGCTCACTACGCTGGCATCACCCCTGGCAAGCACAACATGACGACCATCACCGGCCTTAGTAATCACATTGGCTTTACCCCAAGCTCCGGTGTAATCATCACCATGCCCGACATGGGTCATGATGTTGGTATCACCCTGAACCACCGTGATTTCCTGCCCATTACCGATTTTAGTGATGATATTGTTATCACCTTTAGCGAAGTTGTAACGGTCACCATCACCAGCCTGGGTCAGGATATTGGCTTTACCCCAGACAGCATTGACACCTTCACCCTCACCTACTTTGGCAATGATATTGGTGTTACCTTTGACAAGCCCTACTGTCATCCCCTTACCTACATGGGTCATCACATTACCCACATTAGAGATGAGCAGGCCAATCGTCGTACCTTCACCCATTTTAGTCAGAACATTGCCTCTGCCCAGCAGCACACCCGCCGTTGCCCCATTGCCCACATGCGTGGTGATGTTAGCTCTGCCAGAGGCAATAACCCCCATAAAATCATCACCCACTTTGGTAACAATATTCGTTTCACCTTGTGCCAAGACACCGGTTAAACCTCCACCCACATGCGTCATCATATTGGCTTTACCAAACATCGCAGCCAGCGAAGTGCCGTCCCCAACTTTGGTCATAACGTTCAGTTCACCAGCAAACAAGCCAATACTGGTGCCGTCACCGACATGCGTATAGATATTGGCCTTGCCCATCATTAAACCGGCAGTCAGATCATCACCGACTTTTGTCAGGACATTAGCGCTGCCAAGCATGGCAGCAAAGGTATTGCCATCACCAACATGGGTAAAGATATTGGTCTTGCCAATCATGGCCGACAGCGTCATGCCATTACCCACTTTGGTGGCAATGTTGCCTTTTGCCAGCATCAGGGTAACGCTGGTGCCATCACCAACATGAGTAAACACATTGCCACCCGCCGCCATCAGTGCCAGCGCATTGCCCGCGCCCACTTTAGTAAAGATGTTACCTAAACCACCCATCAACGCCCACACATCACCTTTGCCAACATGAGTAAAGAGGTTACCCGTACCTATCATGGCAGCAATCACCTCACCATTACCGGCTTTAGTGAAGATATTGCCTGCGGCGCCCATTACCCCCAGCGTCCTGCCGCTACCAACATGAGTCAGCACGTTACCTGTACCCAACATAGTGCCAATCGTGTCGCCATTGCCGACTTTAGTCAGGATATTGGCGCCACCAAGCATGACGCCGGTGGTATTACCATCACCAATGTGCGTGAAGACATTCGCACCACCGCCCATCACCGCCAGCGCATTGCCCTTGCCTTGTTTGGTAAAAACATTGACGCCGCCCAGCGCAATGACCGTGGTATCGGATGTTTCAATATCATCACTGATATGAGTAATAATGTTGGCACCACCAAACATTGCAGAAACCAATCCACCGGTGCCAAGCTTGGTCAACACATTAGCGCCCCCCAAAAGTATCGAAGAGATATCCCCGTTACCCTTTTGAGTCATGACGTTAAAACCACCCGCAGCTAACCAATTAGCGCCGCCATTGCCTATCTGAGTATGCGTATTGTAGCCAGCCAACATCACCACCCGGCTATCGCCCTGGCCTTTGTGGATCGAGATATTACTAACTGACAGAAGATGAGCCAGATATCGGCCATCACCTATCCGCACAAGCAGGTTAGCCGCACCACCGGCATAAACGTTCATTTTTCCACGCAGCCCCTGGTGAACCAGTACGTTGGCTACACCAGCGCCGTGGAATCTCAAATCCCCCTCGTCACCACTTTTTACAATAATGTTAGCCGCACCTGCGCCTTCAAAATTAACATTGCCACGGGTAACATCGGATTTAATAACGTTTCCGCCGCCTATGCCGCTAAAATTAATATCACCCGAACTCTCACTGATATTTTGTTGAACAACCCCTTCGGTACGACTGATTTCCTCAGAAATTGTGTACATTGCTTCAAACTTATATCGAAGTTTGCTCAACGTACAACCACCAGCTTCTACTGAGCGATAACCATTTACCGGGGAGAAATCTTCATTCGCCACATCACCAGTATGATCACCAGCTTTGCGCCACGCTTTGGTCAGGTATTTCAGTGAGCCGGTTTCAGGATCATCGGCCAATTCAACTAGCACAACGTGGGTATAGGACTCGATATATTTGGCATAGACATAAGTATTGGGTTGGCGATTCCATTTGACGGCGGAAACATCCACTTTCTCACGATTAGAAAAGACAGAGTGCCCCCCCATTTTTGCATTAGCGAGGGTAATTTGTTTTGCATTAACATCAGCCCCGACGATATAAGTTACCCACTCATTTTCCAGCAAGCTTTCTTCGGTGCCATGAACAGTCATAGGCCTCGGGTGTTCAACCATTAAATTAAAAAGACGGTAGGCACCATTAACATTGACATCAACAAACCCATTGAGAGATTGGATATTATCCGAGGCAATAACTGCAAGATGATTGCCTATTTTATACCAGGAGGTAGCGTAATAACTGAGCTTACCAGTAACAGGATCGTTTTGAAGTTGAATTTTGTTGACATGCGTGTACCGGGTATCAGTCATCGCAAAGAGATAAGTATTTGGCTCTGTGGTTGATTTAATCCCGGTGACCAGTTGAGGTTCCCGGAGAAAATAGCCGCCCATCGTCGCTGTCGTTAATACGATTTCTTCCGCTTTAGCATATTCCAATGTGCCGTTAATTGGCTCACCATGATAAGCTTTTTTCAGGTTTGCATCTGTGCGGGTAAGTTCATTGTAAGCACCCGCACCGGAAAAATAGATATCACCACGTGACACATCAGAGTAAATTTTATTGTAGCCACCAACGCCTTCAAAAGTGATATTCCCGCAGGTTTGCCCATATTCATCTTCATGCTGGCGTAGACGTTCAATACGGTTTACAGCCCCTGCGCCGCGTAAAATAACATCCCCGTCTTTACCTTTACGAACAATGTAATTATCCGCACCGGCACCATTAAAAGTAATATTACCGCGTTCTACCCGCGAGTTGATGTAATTTGCCGTACCTGTGCCACTAAACGCCACATTCCCCTGAGAGCCTTGATACTGCTTAAGCCAGGTGCGATCGATTTTGTTACTCGCACCCGCGCCAGCAAAGTACAAATTACCCTGGTCGGTTTCATGCCATAATTTGTTGTAACCACCGGCACCTTTGAAATTTATGTCACCCTTTAAACCTTTACGGTTCAAACTGTTATAAGCTGCAATACCCGTAAAACCGAGGTGACCACTGTTACCGGAATGCGCCATGGAAACACCTCCCGCAGCGCCGGAAAATGAAACATCACCACTCTCACTTTTATTAATCTCTGCGTAACCTGCGCCGCCTTTTATCGACAGATCGCCACTGGTATCCTCTATTCCTAAATATGCAGCCCCGCCGACGACTGTATCATCCCCCTCACCGGTATAGATTTTCGCTGCAATCGAACCAAGGGTAATGTGATCATCCCCGCCACGGGCATAAATGCGACCACCAATTCCAATCGCATCGATATTATTGTTATCGTTATCAGCAATATAATTCCCGGTAAAAAAGTATTGTGCGCTACTGTTTGATGATTTACCCATAAGCAATCCTTTAGATTAACTTTGTTTCAGTCAAATGAATAAGAGAGATAAAATGCTTTAATTTTAATTAGTATTAGAAATAGCTTATTTAGATTTTTCAGACATGTTTTTACCTAAAAAACAATTTATTAATAAGAAAAATAAAACAATAAAAAATCAAACTCAGAGAGATACTGACTTTAATTATAAGATTTCTTAATGAATAAGTTGGATAATAGTGTCGAATCATATATTGCAAAAATTCAAAAGCAATATTCATACAGAAAAAGTCTGTTTACTCCCCTAAGATTACCCAATACCCACACCCAGACACGATTAATAAGTTAATAAAATAACAATTCAGTCACAATATAATTTATATGGTAGCTAGCCACCATAATTACTATGATACAAGTGCAACATCGTTAATCTGGAAGTAAACATGTTCGTATTCCCTTAAATAAAATGACCTACAAGGTTAAACTCCATCCCAAATCATTAACGATATATTCTCAAATAATGATAAAAATTTAGTTTATTGCCATAATGAACTTATTTATTATCAAGCAAATTAATTATGTCATAAGAATAAAAAGGTTCGGGGCATCCACTCCCTCAACAACTTCTCCTGCTCATGAATAATGATGAGTATGACCCCCTTCCAACTCACCATCATTTAGCCCGTCCGATTTATCCTGATCTAAAATATTAATGAGAAAACAACCCATATTATCGTGTCATAACCAAAATCATCCTCTTGTGATGCCAAGCAGTCATGCCGTAGACATCTCAGACCAACACCTGATCCATCAACAGGCACGTCAGCAAGCGCTGCAGGTTCAATTGACGCCACCGCCTGCGGATGTCCGTCCGTCTGTGCCCGAAAAAGCGGTGTCATCCACATTCCCATGTGGAAACACCGTGTTTTCCCATCACCCGCGTCATCCTGGTACCCCCCTTCCGGTCGAGCTGGGAAAACACCTGGCAGGTGGAGTGCTGGGCTTCAACGTGTCCTGGCAGTGTTAGTTCAAACTCACCGTGCTACCGGTGCGTCGCAGAGGTCAAATGTGTTAGCGGAGAAAAACAACCATGAATAGGCATTTATATCGTATTATTTTTAACCTGTCCCGGAATATGCTGATGGTCGTGCCAGAGATTGCGGGTACCGGGCCAAGTAATACAGCACGTCGCCGGGGTCGGCCATCCGCACAACGTCTTGTTTGCCGCCTCACGACGCTACAGCTGGGTTTATTGTTAACCTTCGGCAGTGTTTCATTGACGGCACAGGTGAACATCGTGGCGGATGGGCAGGTGCCGGGCCATCAGCAACCGACGATTATCCACAGCGCCAACGGCACGCCGCAGGTCAATATCCAAACACCGGGTGCCGACGGGGTTTCGCACAATATTTTACATTGTTCTTTTAGTTTCCACTTTATTATTTATAATCACCGACTTAATGTTGGGTTATTACGTATATGGGATAAAGCTGGATTATAATAATATTTCTCTACTTTTTAGAAATGTGTTTTGTGCATGCATATGGATACCTTACTTTATTGTATCTATTCGGGTTAAAAGGACATTTATAAGATAATTATTTGAAATAGGTTGTTTTTTAAATAATTTACAACCAATATTCATTCAAAAAATAAATTATCTTTGTAGAGAATAACGGATTGGCGAATTCAGGGCGAGATCTTATTTTGCGAAAAATATAATCCTGTCCTGAGTTTTTTATTTTCATAAATCAGCCTCTTATATAAAATCTTTAATCTCTCTGTATATTAACCTAAAGGTTTATCGGTTTTCTTTAATGGCAACAGGGTCCTTTAACGTACCTTATTATATTTTTTAAAGAAGGGTATTTTCTTTTAGACATTCAACCAGTTATTAATGGATTAAAATTCAGTATAAAAGTAGGCGGTAGTGGTGGGGCAATATTTGGATTTTTTATTTATTTAGTCTAATACAAGAATTTCGCAAAAAATAGTTAATTTCAATATTCTACTTTCAGAAGTGGGAGTTATACTGAAAAAGTCGCAGAAACAGATATGTATTTTTTCAGAGATTATGGTGGTTCTGCAAATATTTACAAAATATGACTTTATAAAAGAGCGAAAAAAATGGCTCACCCATTTCTGTGAGCCACTTTTATTTTTATTACCACTTTGATTGCAAAGCGTTAATTAAGCAAATTTCCCTTTTCCAATCGTGGTATCTGTCCACGCCGTGGTAATCGCGATTTTTGCCTTACTGTCCAAACTCTCAATAAAACCATTATCCCCCGCTGTCGGGGCAAAACTGCTCATGGCCTGAATCAATGAGTCAACCGCATTGTCTGACAGTGCAGTAAATTCACGTTCTCCTGATGCATCCTTATCATCCATTTGAGCCACTAATTTGGCACGATGACCATTAAAGTAATCCGTAAAGATGACTGAACCCACCGATTCAAATATATCCTGAGCAGTTTTGTTCCGGGTATGGCGGTTCACTGACAGCACCAAATCGTATCCGCTACGCTGGAACCACAAGTTTTGCCAGTCAATATTGTTAAAGACAATCATATCTTCCGTTTGAATATCTTCAACAGTGCTATCAATCACTTCTGTGCTGACCACAAAGCTGTCTGCACCCGTGCCACCTTCGAAGCTGTTCTGATAACCGCCTAATACCAGCAGATCTTGGCCCTCGCCGCCGTCAAGCTGACTGAACTTCGAAAGAGCCGCCGCTATCAGGTAATCATCACCTTCTTCGCCATTAATCACCGCATGGTAGCCCATCAGTTTAATCGTATCGTTGCCGGCATTACCGTCGATTCGATTATCATTACCAAACACTCTGGCAAAGTCATTGCCTGTACCCAGCTCAACCCGGTTGTTATTACCGATGGTCACCGCATAGTCTTGACCTTCACCGGTATCCACTTGATTATAGTTACCCGTAGTGACGACGTAATCCTGCCCTTTACCAGCGTCAATAAAGCCCCCCTCACCAAAGACAAACGTCTGGTCATTGCCTTCACCCATGAATACATGGTTAATACGTCCAGCCACTACTGCGATATCATTGCCGTTACCGCCAAACATCTCATTTTCACGCCCCAGCAGGACCCCAATGTCATGACCTTCACCACCGGTAAAGATATTAGATGTCCCGATTGAGTAGTAAACATCATCACCGCGACCACCCCAAAAGTTGTTGTTGTCGCCCAGATAAGCACCAAGATCTTTGCCGTCACCACCCCAGTTGAAGTTATAGTTGCCTAGCGAGACATGGATGTCGCCATCTCCTTGCAGATGGCCGCTGTTAAGCAGGAAATCAAACATTTTTTCCTCCATGTTCAGCAAATCAGTCATCAGATTTTCTTTCAAATTGGTGATTAAGGATTTCATTTCCGTTTGCTTGTCTTCGTTGAACATCGTTGCAAACAAGTTAGGTAAATTCAGTGAATTAAAGCCAAATGCCCGCTCCAGTTTATGATTGTCCTGAGCCCTCTCTCCATCAACACTGACCAGGGATCTTTGTCCCTGGTTTTTATCAGGGGCTTTTTCTTTCAGGCCATGATTTTCCACAAATGACTTGATACCCTCCTCTCCCATATCAATACCCGCTTTCAAACCATCAAGCAATTTCTCCGGGTTGGTGAAGGCTTGCAGTTGATCACCGCTAAATTCCCCAATCACTTCCAGTATCTCTTGCAGAATTGCCGCGCCATCAACAGGTTCGTGCGTGCGGGAAACAATGTGGCCCTTTGTGGTGTAATCCACACCAAAGATATCCGCTAAGGTGGTATCCGCATTGATACTCGCCAGTCGGCCAAGCAACTTGTTCTTAAGCTGACGCGGCAAGTCCTGCGGGTTGTAGGTAAAGGTAGTTTTCGCCATGCCGGTGGCTGAATATTGCTGGGTCATCAAACCAAATAGCGATCCCAGATTGGTATCCAGAATTGACTGGATATGATCACCGAACATAAAGTTCCCGTTACCGGTTGTCACCTGAATATCCGCACCCTGACCGCCTGCGGCAAAGTTAAAAACCAGTTTGTGATTGGCCTGCCGGAATTTATCCGCACGGCTCATCCTGCCCATATCAATCACATTGCCGTTTAGCCATTGGCTGTATTTCTTATTCAACGTCGCTTCAACATCACGCTTCAAACCACGGCTACTACGTTCATGCTGGGAATCCAGGTCAACCAGCGTCTTATAGTTCACATCACTGGTTTGATCCAAGCCAGTGATATCCTGCACAAACTTCCCCACGCCCGCGATTGTCCACTGCTGATCTTGTGCCGTCAGCCAATCCTGCCCTTCGCCGGAGCGGGCAATATTTTGCAATACGCCGACAATATGTGCGGCACCATTAAACGGATTAATCAGCGGCGGTGTCGGGACTGATTTATCCATCATCACGATCAGATCATTACTGCGGCCCTTGTTGAAGCTCACATTGCGATTACCGATAAACATTTGCGCACCTTCAAGCGCCTGATAACCGCCGACATCGAAGCTATGTTGACTGTCACCATCACCAATGTGAACCATCACATTATTGTCACCAAAGGCCAGTGATTTAACACCACCCGTCCCGACTTTGATGCCCACATTCGACGTTCCCCAGTTGAACGCGCTAAACTCCCCCTCACCGATATTCACCTGAATATTGCCGGAATAATTGAACGGGTTATTCAGTTTATCGTTTACGTTAATCTCAACCGTTTTTTTACGCTTCTTTGGTGCAGTGAAAACACGGTAATTATCCACAATCGCCCCTCTGGTAACCGCATCAGCTCCTGTGTATCCCACTTTGGCGAGGTTGATATCATTTTCAGTAATACCGCGGATCACCCTCTCTGTACTGGTCGTCAGTTCACCCTGTTTATTCCATTTGAAGACAATTTTGTTATCAGGCAGGTTGTTGACCCATTGGTTATTCCCGTCACGGGTAAATTTACGGCCTGTTGCATCAACCGCCACTTCGCTGCGACGGGCAGAAACATTACTGCGAATACCCTGCTTATCCAACGCGGTGATAAAACGGTGAGCAAATCCATCCCGGCTGTCATCACTTATCAGAGAACAGCCCACGATGCTGATGTGGCTGGGTTTACCCGCCCGTTTAAGATCTAGACTGAACTGTTTTAATTTTACCGCCAGTTCATCGGCATTGTAGCCACTCAGACGAGTGTTACTTTGTTTTGATTCACCACGGCCATGACCGACAATCTGCCAGCGTAATTGACCTGATAATTTGGCCGGATCACCATAAACAACACGGTATTTACCATCGGAATCAAGTTGAACCACTACGCTGGAATCCGGGTGTTTACCCGCCAGATTAGCCGCCGCTTTAGCGACGATCGGCTCATCTTCCATCTGAATAATGATCTGACTATTAAAACGGGTTTCGCGATCATCGGTTTGTGGTGTGACCGTAACGCGTTCCCAATCCCCTGAATTTTTGTTTTTAATTGTGTCAATTGATGACAATTTCTCCAGCTCAGGGGACATCGTATTACCATCAACCGGCATTCTCAGTATCAGCTTGTTTGCTGCCGGGTAAGTTAGCACTTTATCGATATTCGACTGCACAAAGCTGGCAGCCTGCTTAAAATTGTGACTTCCAACTTCAACCAGCAGTGTCTTACTCTGCTTACCTTTCTTCACTGTCACTTCCAGGGTGATATCATTTTCACGGTAATCAACCACACGCCCGGTAGCGCCTGAACCCAGGGTAAACGTCTTTCCCTGCTCTTTTAGCGCACGCAATACATAGTTTTGTTCACCATCACGCGATGTTTTCCAAATACCGTCATATTTCGCAATGGTTCCCTCGGTAAATTTATTGAACTGAACATAGAAGCTTTGACCCAGCTTTTCACTCGCCTGAAATTTATAACCCGTTATAAACCCTTTATGAAAAGAGTCCATAAAACGGCGGAAATCATCATAGTCAGCAAACGATTTGGCCCCATAGTTAGGATCATAAAATGACCAAACCGTTCGATTGTCTTTTTTATGTACTACCACGGACATTGCATGATCTTCCGACATAAATGTCATATAAGTCGATTTTTTCACATCACGCAGCTTATCCATGACAGATTCATAGCCTTCTGCGGAGTAATTCAATGCATTATTAATGTTCGGCCCGGCCAATCCATTTGCTTTCAGCTTGCCGCCATAGGTTGCATTGGCTTTTGTATAGGTTTCAGGGGTAGAGCTGTCCATAAATTGGCTGTATTGCATCGACAGTAAATCTTCAATCGCCGGGCCGATATTTTGGCGACGATATTGGGTCAGCAGGGAGGATTCAATGGCATTGATACTGGTTTTCTTATTGACTGATTTGTCGTTGTAGGCTTTAACCGCATCCTTTAACCACATCATATAAGCTTTACCGCCCCCTGAGCCATGCACCCGTTCTTCCATTAAGTAGCGGGCAGATAAGGCAAAACATAATCCTTTCATGAGTCTCTTGGACCTAACCGTGTCCCCTTTAGTCAGGAGCACGCTGCCAATTTCAGGAATGATTTTGCTGATTTTTTCCAGCAAATGACTATCCTGGCTAAAATAGAATGAATAGGCCTCCAGCTCTTTTCCATGCGCGGTAAAGTCAAAGATTTTATTATCAATTTTTTGCAGCACATCCCCTTTTATTTGCTCATGATTTTGGGAGTCAGCGGTTTGTTCACCCAACATCATGCCGCCATCAGATTTTGGTGGTGGATTTTTATCCACCGGGAATTGATCCTTGACCAAATACCGGAAACCAGCATTGATCTGCAATTGACCGACAAGATCTTTTGCATCTTGCAACACAGCCAGATCTTCTGCTATCAATCCTGCGCTGAATCGCCCATCAGCATGTACGACAAATTCAGGATTAACATGGCTGATGGTTGCAGGCATATCCGTTGGTTTATAAGCCCTTCCAGACAAACCACTGCCAAGTGCGCCCGTACGCTGCGGTTTAGCGTTGTCACTTTGCTTCGCGCCTTTCGCATCTGTTTGAGCCTGAACCACTTTATCCTCAGCCGTGGCAATATCGCGGTTGCCCCTATTTTCCGCCTGCTGCCAGGCGACGTTGGCGTCATCTTCCGCTTTTTCTGCCCGCTGTTGTTGTAAACGCGCCTCTTCCTCTCTCAATTCCGCTTTTTTCTGCGCGTCTGTAATATCTTGTTTCGCGCCAGCACGGTGCTGCTCACTTTTCGCTACGCCAGCCTCTGATTGCGCAATCGCTTTTCTTACTTTTTGCTGATTACCGGTAACATGTTGCTGCGCACTGACTAACTTTTCCTGTGCAATGGATTTAGTGTGATCCCATTTACGCTGAACACTATCCAGGAATCCGACAGCAAATTGATTGCGCCACTGCTCACCAGATTTACCGTGGTAATTTGTATAACCATTAAGTTTATCCAGACCTTGACTCATGGAGATCAATTCATCGGTTACTGCCTGTGATTCTTCTTTTATTGCATCACGCTGCACTTGCCCATTGGCGTTTAACGCTGCCTGATCGGTTGATTCCAATTGAGACTGTATTCCTGCAATCGCTGCCAACTGCTTATTTTTCTCTTGTTCCAGATGCTGCCGATCCGCTTCTGCGCTCGCTTTATCACCCAACGCATGTTGTGCTGCTTTGTCCTGTCTGGCGTATTCACGAACAGTATCGAATTTTCCTTGCCCGTTAGATTTCGCCACAATGTTATCCAGAACATAGCCTTGCCCATCACTCTTGCCTGTACCTTTAAATTCAATTCGGTTATTACCCGCTTTGGCGGTTAAATTCAGATTTTTGTTTTGCCATCCAGTCTTATTATTGGAAGATGAGAATATAAGTTTGCCATTCCACAACACTTCCATACCATCATCAATATAAGGAATTGAGCGTCTTGCAAAATCAAAACTCAATGAAATATTTTCACCTTCGAATAAATTTTGCAGATCCTGATAAATAGCGGTGTTTTCATCCACATCAAGTTCACTTACCCATAAGCCATGACCGGTGTTATCAAGACCGTAAGTCACCGCCGAATGATCAGCTTCAATACTATGAGTTGCCTGCCAGCCATGATTATTCTGCTCAAAATCACCATTGATGATCAGGTTGGTTTGCTGGTTTGAATCAAAATTATCGTTAATATTGAAAGCGCTCTGAAGATGATCGAGATCAGGCGTTTCTACTTCTGTCACAAAACCACTAAGACGACGGCTTAAATCTGAATTTATCGGCGCAATTTCACCTATCTTAAAGCCGTCAATCGCAGAGACTTCGGTTAAATTAAGCGCACCTCTGACGGTATGTGTTTTAGACGTGTTTGCCTCATCTCCCTGAACCAGATAATTAATCGCCTGGCTGCCACCCACACCTAATACCGTCTGTTTGATTTGTTCAAAGAAGGAAGAGAATTTGTTACTTTGGCTGTTACTTTCCGTAACCGCAAGGCTGTAGAAATCACCATTACCAATCTTAATGACCACGTTATTGCACGCATAAGCAGCATTGATGCCCAGACCATCACCAACGTGAATATTGGCGTTATGTTCACCTTTCATAACCGCAACATTCAGGCCATTGCCAATTTTGGTATTAACATTGCGCTCACCCCACGCCACGTTAACTGAAACACCATCACCCACTTTGGTATTCACGTTAAAGTCGCCATACGTCGCAATCACATTTAAACCATTCCCCACCGTGGTTGTGATATTGGCTTTGCCTTTCGCTGCGGTAACCTGTGTACCATCACCCACTTTGGTGACAATATTGCCTTTACTCCATAAAGCATTAAAGCTGTCACCCTGACCCACCTGAGTCACAATATTGGCCTTACCCCTGGCAAGCACCACATTGCGCCCATCACCAACCCGGGTAATCACATTGTCTTTACCCCAGGCTCCCGTGTAGTCATCACCGTTACCGATATGGGTAATAATATTGGCTTCACCCTGAACGACCGTCACTTCTTGTCCATCACCCACTTTGGTTATGATGTTTACTTTACCTTTAGCGAAGTTATAACGATCGCCATTGCCCACATGAGTCAAGATATTAGCTTCCCCCCAAACCGCATTAATAGCGGCACCATTCCCCACTTTGGTCATGATATTAGCTTGACCTTTGGCGAAACCCACTGTCAGCCCATCACCAATATGCGTCATGACATTCCCCACATCGGACACCAGCAGGCCAATCGTTGTGCCCTTTCCCATTTTCGTCAGAATATTGCCTTCGCCAAGCAGTACAGCTGCGGTTGTCGAGTCGCCGACATGCGTGATGACGTTGGCTTTCGCCCTGGCGACTACCCCCATAAAGTCATCACCCACTTTGGTAACAATATTCGCTTCACCTTGTGCCAAAACACCCGTTAAACCTTTACCTGCATGGGTCATGATATTGCCCTGACCAAACATTGCCGCCAGTGTTGTACCATCACCCACTTTGGTCATGACATTCAGTTCACCGGCAAATAAACCAATACTGGTACCCTCACCGATATGCGAATAGATATTGGCTTTACCGATCATCAAAGCGGTTGTCCGATCATCACCGGCTTTTGTCAGCACATTGGCGCCACCAATCATGGCAGCAAAAGTCTCGCCATCCCCCACATGGGTAAAGATATTGGCCTGACCAATCATTGCTGACAGAGCCATGCCGTTACCCACTTTGGTGGCGATATTGCCTTTTGCCAGCATCAGAGCAACGCTGGTACCGTCGCCAATATGGGTAAACACATTGCCAGCCGCTGCCATCAGCGCCAGCGCATTGCCATCCCCCACTTTAGTGAAAATATTACCCAGACCGCCCATCAATGCCCAGGCGTCACCGTTGCCAATATGAGTAAAAATGTTACCTGCACCGAGCATAGCCGCAATCGCAGTTCCATCCCCAACTTGAGTGAAGATGTTACCGACAGCGCCCATGACGCCCAATGTCTGACCATCACCGACATGAGTCAGTACGTTACCTATCCCAAGCATAGTGCCGGTAGTATCGCCGTTCCCGACTTTGGTCAGGATATTAGCGCCACCCAGCATGACACCGGTTGTGTTACCCCCACCGATGTGAGTCAGTACATTGGCACCGCCACCCATTATTGCTAGTGCATCGCCCAGCCCTTTTTTGGTGAGAATATTGGCACCACCCAGCACAATTGCTGTGGTATTTGACGTTTCCATCTCATCACTGAGATGCGTGATAATATTGGCTCCGCCGAACATACCCGAAAACAGATCACCGACACCAAGCTTAGTCAGCACATTAGCGCCGCCAAAAAGTACTGAGAACACATCCCCACGACCTTTTTGCGTCATGACATTAAAACCGCCGGCCCCTGACCAACTCGCTCTGCCATCACCTATTTGGCTATGGGTGTTGTAACCACCCGACATGACAACCCGGCTGTTGCCATTGCCTTTATGGATCGAGATATTGCCAACCGCCAGCAGATGAGCCAAATACCGTCCATCCCCAACCCGCACAACAACATTTGCCGCACCGCCAGCATTAACCTTCATCTCTCCACGTTGGCTTTGGTGAACCAAGACGTTTGCCAGACCTGCACCACGGAATGTCAGATTGCCCTCTTCCCCCTTTTTTACCATCACGTTGGCGGCACCGGCACCTTCAAAATTGACATTGCCACGGGTGACACTGGATGTAATAACGTTTCCACCGCCAAGGCCGCTAAACTGGATATCACCGGAGCTGTCACCGTTATTGACAGATGAGTCTACAAGTTCTTGCTGATGGTACTCTTCGATATGTGCTAACCGCTCAGAAGCACGACGTATCGTTGTATTCAGGCTATATTGCAGCTGACTTAGCATGTAGCCACCGGCACTCATAGAGCGATAACCGTTTGCGGGTGAAATCTCTTCATCAGCCAGATTGCCAGTATGATCGCCCGTTTTATACCACGCGCTGGCAAAGTATTTGAGCTCCTGTGTGACAGGATCGTTTTCCAACTTAACCAACACCACTTTGGTGTATGGCCCCATATGCTTGCCATAGACATAAGTATTTGGCTGACGGTGCGATTTCACTGCGGAAACATCAACTTTCTGACCGTTGGAAAAGATCGAACGTCCTCCCATTTTCGCATCAGAGAGGGTGATATCTTCGGCTTTGACCGTCGTCCCGCCGGCATAAATAACCCACTGGTATTCAGATAAACTCTCCTCAACGGCATGAATAGTGACAGGCTGATGATGCTCAACAATGAGATTGTAAAGACGGTAGGCACCATCAAGGTTGATATTGGTAAATCCGTTATCTGAAGAAATAGCCGTTGCAGCAAGATCTTTTAGGTGATCGCCCTCCTTATACCAGGAAGTGGCGTAATAATTTAGCTTGCCGGTTTCAGGATCATTTTTGAGTCGAATTTTGCTGACTTTCGTATACATTTTATCAGCAAACGCGTAGAGATAAGTGTCAGGCTCGGTAGTCGATTTAATACCCGTTACTCGCTGGGATTCCTTAATCCAGTTTCCCTCCATCGTTGCTGTCGTTAATACGATATCTTCGGCCTTAGCATATTCCAGCGCCTCATCACGGAAGCCGTCATTCGCGCCTAATCTTGATATTTCATTGTAAGCGCCGGCACCGGAAAAATTAATATTACCGTGCGCAATATCAGAATAAATTCGGTTATAGCCGCCTGCACCGTCAAAGGTGATATCACCACAAGTCTGCACATAGATATCTTCTTTTTGACGAGTACGCTTAATTCGGTTAGATGCCCCCGCACCATGCAAAGTAATATTCCCTTTTTTACCTTGACGGATAATATGGTTATCAACCCCTGCGCCATCGAAAACGATATCGCCGTTTTCCACCCGCGAGCTGATACTGTTTGCGGCACCGGCGGCATTTAATGTGACATCGCCCCGGCTGCCGTTGTAACGGTTATACCAGGTACGATCGATTTTGTTACCCGCTCCAGCACCCTCAAAGTACAAATTGCCCTGATCGGTTGCGTGCCACAATTTATTATAACCACCAGCACCTTTGAAGAGTACGTTCCCCGTCAAACCGTTGCGGTTCATTTCGTTATAAATAGCCGCTCCGTCAAAATCCAGATTACCGTGGTTACCTGTATGATCCATCGAAACGCCACCTGCCGTGCCGGAAAACAAAATATTGCCATCACCATTTTTATCAATCCCTGCGTAACCCTCACTGCCCTTTACTGTCAGATTACCAGTGGTATCCACGACCTTTAAATAGGCCGCTCCACCCACCACCGTGTCATCTCCCTCACCGGTATACACCTTGGACGCAATTGCTCCTAGCGTAATATAATCATTCCCTCCGCGGGCATAAATGTAGCCACCAAATCCAATGGCATTAATCTCATTATCATTGTCGTCAGCAGAATAATTCCCAGTAAAGAAGTACTGTGCACTCTTGCTTGATGATTTACCCATAAACAATCCCTTAGTTTAATAGAAGTTAAAAACACATTTGACGAATGATTTCTTTCCCGACACACAAAATGAATAGAAAGAACTATCTGATTACTATTCAGATTAGAAAGGGTTTACACGAACTGCGTAGACATTCTTTTACCCAGAAGATAATTCATTAATTAAAAAATGCACAACAAGACATTAAACCCTGATAAATATTAGGATTTTGTATCAAAAAATACGTTTGAATAAAGTAATTGAATAAAATAAAGCAAGAACATAAAAGCAATATCTTGTGAAAAAACCTATATCTTACTCATAAGATATAACGTTTCACTAATTATGATCAATTAGTTATTTTCACTTTATGAAAGTATTAAAAACATATCTTAACAAACGGCATTAATATTATATTGATAATGACCATAAAAATAGTTTTCATTGAAACAATATATTTAGTGAAAATAATTAAAGATACTATCGCAGCACTCTACCAACGTCATGTTTAATGCCGGAATTAAAACAACTTTATCCGTATTATTCTCCAATAACGTAGTATTAAAGCCATAGAATCCCCATTTACGTTTTCCCGGATAATCAATCATTTTTTCAGGACTTAAATCCTGCCAAATTAACCATTTTTTATAGTATTAATTTTATCGCTTACTTCGTAAAATCCAGGTGAGAAAGCACTTAAGTATCATCTTTTTCGGATTATATTCTTTTGCTTACTGGTTTCTTTTCAACTTTCTATTAACGGTTAATGGGTTTCAATTAAATGCGGTTAACTGTTATTTTAAAAACTTTTACTTATAATTAAATCGCTTATTAAATAAAAGCTTTAATATCTCTGTATTGGCGTTTTTAACATGGTCATAGCAGTCTTAAATAAACGAGGGATAAAATCACTGATAAATGCATTAAATATGACAGTGAATAGGTCGTTTTTAGTCACGCGGTACCTTTTAAAAATCTGGCATTAATGGAGTACCCGTTTTTTACCCTCAGCAGATTAACCACTGAAAAAAGTGCAACTGCTGCATCGGATCAGGATGTAGATATTATGCTCCGTTGCTGGAATGCAAAATCAGCACAAGCTAGTGTTGGTCTTGAGGGATTAACTGTATCTGATTCAACTTTGGCATTAACTGAAAGATTTAGAAGCTAATATTTCGTATTTAAGCATTTCAGTTTAAAACAAAATCCAATACAAGGTAATTATGATGCAAAATATTTGTGCGCCATAGGAACTGTTGATATACAGCACGCTACATCAAGGAGTTAGCATTCTCGAAAGTCGTTCTTGAAACGATATTCTCAAAATACTACACTGCCAATGAATTTCAATAATGAGGAAACAGTCATGATAACGACACCGTTTGTACCCACTGGTACGATAAAAAGCTTTGGTGCGTTTGGACCAAAATATGAAGTAGGGCAACTACTCCGCCCGCTAGAGGATGGTGACTGGATGATTGAAGTGGTATTAGTAGAAACAGGTAACAATTCTCTTCAAAACGACCACAGAAAAAATCCGGCATACGTTATATATGCCGGATTATCATACGAATACAGGATCGTTTAAGCTCCTTTAAGCCACTACTGAACTTACCCGTCACAATCCTCTGCCAACGCCATATTTAAAGCCCGAACTAAAACGACTTTATCCGCATTATTCTCGAACAAACTAAAATGGTTACCCGAAATTGGAATTAACCGCAGCGAAGAATCAGGCAATACCTGCGCCCAACCTAACGACGGATCTCTATTTAAAGACTGTGGTTCGGCATCCATAATTTCAGCATCCACAACAACCGGAGCAGGTGGAGAAGGTTCCGTTGCATAGAACTGATGCAGCGTTATCGCCAATATTTGCGGCTCATAGTCTCTGACTATTTGCGCATAATTTTCTATCTGCTCCCAACGTCTTGCGATTAAATCAGAACACAGATTGGCCGGGTATAACGTCAATTTCTGCGCCGCTTCGATAAACTGCACCAGATTCAACTGATCAATTCGCCGGTACAGTGCCGCAATCTCATCAATATGTTCTTTTCCTGTTTGCCTTGCCAACTCAATAAAGAATTGAAGTTTTGGTGGCGTTATCTGTTGCCTGTAATAGTAAGGAGCAGGCGTGTCTATCAGACCGAGAAAATTGACCATCTCACCGGAATTCAACAGTTGCTGGGCAATGGCATAAGCCAATATGCCACCGGAAGAGTAACCGCATAGCCGATATGGGCCTTCCGGTTGAACCGCTTTCATAAAGCTGATCATTCTTGCCGCCTGCTCTTCCATCGTCAACATCGGCTCTTCACTGATGGATGGCCAGGACAACGCATAAATCGGGTAGCCTGGCTGAATTTGCTGAGACAACCCGAAAACATAGGAATAATCACCCAGCCCGCTGGGCACAAAGAATAACGGCAGGCCGGTTCCACCAGATCGCACCGATATTGCCCTGTTTCGCGGTTGAGACAGCGGCTCTGATGTCATTTTTGCAGCCAATTCAGCCAGCACAGGGAATTGAAACAGATCATTCAATGTGCAAACAAGGCCATGATTAGCCGCAAGATTTATCATCCGCATAGCGAACAGTGAATGACCACCCAAGGCGAAGAAATTGTCATACCGGCTGACCTGCCCAATCCCCAGTAATTCACACCAAATAGCCGCCAATACGGTTTCCGTTTCTCCTTGTGGCGCTTCGTAAACCTGTCGGGCAAAAGCTTCATTGCCTGGAGCAGGTAGCGCCCGACGATCCAACTTACCGTTCGGGGTCAGCGGGAAGACATCCAGACGCACAAACGCCGCCGGCACCATATAATCCGGTAAAATGGCACTCAAGTGAGCACGCAAGCTATTAGCCAGCTCCTTATCCTCTGGTGCCACTACATAAGCGATCAGGCGTTTATCCTGGCCGTCACCGAGTACCAACACAGTGGCCTCTTGCACAGTTGGGTGTTCCATCAATCGGGCCTCAATTTCACCCGGCTCAATACGGAAACCACGGATTTTAACTTGCTGATCGTTACGGCCAATAAATTCTAAATTACCGTCCGGCAAGTAACGGGCCAAATCCCCACTCCGGTACAGGCGGGCATCAGGTGAATCACTAAAGGGATCAACGAGGAAGCGTTCAGCCGTCAGCTCAGGACGATTGAGATAACCACACGCTACACCCGCCCCCCCAATATACAATTCCCCGACCACCCCCAGAGGTACCGGCTGACCATAGACATCCAGCAGATAAACCCGCGTGTTAGCTATCGGTCGGCCAATAGGGATCTGGCTCATCCCCGGTGATAATGACGTGATACGGTAGGTGGTGGTAAAGGTGGTTCCTTCGCTCGGCCCATAACCATTCAAGAACTGTTGAGGCGGGCTATCACGCAGAACCTGCGCAATCACATGCGGATCCAGCACATCTCCACCAACAATCAGGATTTTGAGCTGTGAAAGCGCCGGGGATAACTCTGCCGCCAGCCGGTTAAACAGCCCGACACTCAACCACATAACCGTGATCCGATAAGCCTGTAATGCTCGAACAAACGCCTGCGGCGTCAATACAGTCGCGTGATCAATCACCACCAGCGTACCGCCATTCAGCAACGGCGCCCAAACTTCAAAGGTGCCGGCATCGAACGCCGGGTTAGCCTCAAAAGCCACCCGATCATCCTGCCCAATTTCAGCATCCCCATTATTCATCACCAACCGCACCACAGCCCGATGCGGCACCATCACCCCTTTTGGCGTACCGGTCGAGCCGGAGGTATACATGATATAAGCCAGCGCGGTACTGGAGCGGGGTAAATCAGGATTACAGTGATCTTCTTGCCCAATAGTACCCATCTCATTAGCCAGGCAATACAGGGGAATAGCCAGGTCAATCAGGCTATCGGTGAGCAACAATTTGGCTGAACAATCGTTTATCAGCCAATGCAGCCGTTCATCCGGTATACGGGGATCTATCGGCACATAAACGGCCCCAGCCTTAAGGATAGCCAACTGAGCCACCACCAGTTCTACAGAACGCGCTAACAGCACCGCAACGCGATCGTCCGGCCGGATCCCCTGCCCGATTAACCAGCGAGCCAGCCGGTTAGCACGGGCATTTAATTCGGCGTAGCTGAGAATGCGTTCTTCATATACTAACGCTATCGCGTCAGGGGTTTTCTCTGCCTGCTGCTCAAACAGCCGGTGAATAGATGACTGGTCAGGATAGGGTGCCTGAGTTGCATTCCAGGTTTCCAGCAACAGCCGCTTCTCTGCTTCCGGCAAAATATTCAGCAACCGTACCGGTGTTTCCGGCCGCTGCTCAAGCGCCTCTGCCAAACTTTCCAGCGCCTGTTGCATATAACCACATACCCTCTCCGAATCAATCGGTTGAACGATTTGCGCGGTCAGCCCCAGAGCATTACCAAAATCCTCCACCGACAAGACAAACGGATAGTTAGTACGCTCTTGCCCACCCTGGAATTCAATGCCGCTGATGATTTCATCCGTGATGACCACCGGCGCATTATGCCGGTAGTTCAACAAGGCGCTAAAGAGCGGAATTTCATTTTGTACACCGCTGCAACGTTGAGCCAACGCCAGTGAAGCATGCTCATGTTCCAGTAATCCCGCCAACCGGGTATGGGCTGCCCGTACACTCTCCTGCACCGGAGTCTCATTCATATCCAGTCGTAACGGCAAGGTATTGATAAACAGCCCCATGCCGCTGTCAGCCCCTTCTCCTGCCTGCATCCGCCCAAGCAGCACGGTACCGAATACCACTTTCTCCTGTCCGCTGGTACGTGACAATACTTGTGCCCAGGCCAGATGACACAGCGCCGCCAGACTGACATCCAGACGCCGGGCCTGACTGCGTAGGCGGTCATTCAGCATAGCGGGCAACATTCGGTGCGATTGAGTGACCTGCGAACCATCCTGATGGACTTCTGTCAACCCGAACGGCAGCGTCGGTTCATCCACTTCAGCCAACATCTCGGTAAAGAAGCGGGTATGCTCGGCCTGACTCACCCCCAGTCGAACCTGAGCTACCAGATTACGGAAAGGAACCGGTGCAGGCAGACTGTTCTCCTGCCCGGTAAGGTACGCCTGAACTTCCCGGTTCATCACCTCCATTGCAGTATGGTCACCGATCAAATGGTGCTGTAATTGTAATACGCTCCAGCAACCATCCGTTTCCTGTGCAATAACAAAACGTAATAAGGGCGCCTGCCCCAGATCGAGACGATGCTGACGGGGATCAAAACGTTGAAACAGTTGTTCATAAACTGGTCCATCAGCAGGATCCAATGTCAGTTCAGTCACTGATAACGGTGCCTGACGCCAGACTACCTGAGCCGGCACTGACAATCCTTGCCAAACAAAGGCGGTACGCAGGATATCGTGACGATCAACTACCTGTTGCACCGCCGCCAGATAACGATCCAGCAGCGATCGATCAGCAAAGACCACAGGATAAGCCAACAGATACGGATCGCCCTGGTTCGCCAGTAAATGGTGGAACAGGATCCCGTCCTGCAATGGTGACAGAGCATAGATATCCTGAATATTGGTCATCCCGCCCGGTACGTGTTCAACGATATGGTCAATTTCAGGCTGAGTCAGATCAATCAACGGCAACATCTCAGGTGTCAGTGCCGTAGTCGCCGGGGTGATGGTATTAACCGGCACCACCACTGCCTGTGACTGCCCTGCTGTTTGGGCAAATTCAGACAATACCGGGAATTGGAACAGATCACGCACTGACAGTGTTAATCCCGCGTTACGTAAGCGGTCAATCATCCGCACTGCCAACAATGAATGCCCCCCCAAAGCAAAGAAGCTATCGTGACGACTGATCTGTTCAATACCCAACAACTCGCTCCAGATAGCGGCCAGTGTGGTTTCTGTCTCCCCTTGCGGCGCTTCATAAACCTGCCGGGCAAACGCTTCTTCCCCCGGCCCCGGTAGCGCCCGGCGATCCAGTTTGCCGTTTGGCGTCAACGGGAAGCTATCCAGGCGCACAAACGCCGACGGCACCATATAATCCGGTAAAATGGTGCTCAGGTGCATACGCAGACGGTTAACCAGCTCTTCATCCATTTCTGCCACCACATAAGCCACCAACCGTTTGTCCTGACCATCACCCAACACCAACACAATCGCTTCACTCACCGCAGGATGTTCCACCAGCCGGGCTTCGATTTCCCCCGGCTCAATGCGGAAACCGCGGATTTTAACCTGTTGGTCATTACGGCCCAGGAATTCCAGATTGCCATCCGGCAGATAACGGGCCAAATCTCCGGTTCGATACATACGGGCATCGGGTTCATTGCTAAACGGATCTGGTAGAAAACGTTCCGCGGTCAGTTCAGGGCGATTGAGATAACCACAGGCTACCCCATCTCCGCCCACATAAATCTCTCCGATCACACCTATCGGCACCGGCTGACCACTGGTATCCAGCAGATAAACTCGCGTATTGGCTATTGGCCGACCAATGGGGATCCGGTTCATTCCCGGTGATAATTCTGCGATACGATAGGTCGTGGTAAAGGTGGTTCCTTCACTCGGCCCATAACCATTCAATAACTGTTGAGGCGGACTGTCACGCAAAACCTGCGCAATTACATGCGGATCTAACACATCGCCGCCAACCATCAGGATTTTGAGCTGCGGGAGAACCGGGGATAACTCCGCCGCCATTCGGTTAAATAACCCGACACTCAGCCACAGCACCGTGACACAATGCACTTGTAAAACCTGCACTAACTTGTGTGGCGTCAGTAACGTGTCATGGTCGATAACCACCAGCGCACCGCCGTTAAGCAACGGTGCCCAGATTTCGAACGTGCCGGCATCAAAAGCCGGATTAGCAGTAAAGGCAACCCGATCATCCGGCCCGATTTCGGCGTACCCATTATTAATCACCAAACGAACCACAGCACGATGTGGCACCATCACCCCTTTTGGTGTGCCGGTCGAGCCGGACGTGTACATGATATAGGCCAGCGCAGTACTGGAGCGGGGTAAGTCAATATTGTGGTGATCTTCTTCCCCGATAGCGTCCACTTCATCGGCCAGATAAAACAGGGGAATCGCCAGATCAACCGGGATATCGGTCAGCAACAATTTGGCTGAACAATCGTTTATCAGCCAGTTTTTCCGTTCGTCCGGCACTCGGGGATCGATAGGCACATAAACAGCCCCGGCCTTGAGGATAGCCAACTGAGCCACCACCAGTTCAATGGATCGTTCTAACATCACCGCAACCCGATCATCCGACCGGATCCCCTGCCCGATTAACCGACGGGCCAGCCGGTTGGCACGGGCATTTAATTCGGCGTAGCTGAGAATGCGTTCTTCATATACTAACGCTATCGCGTCAGGGGTTTTCTCTGCCTGTTGCTCAAACAGCCGGTGAATAGATGACTGGTTAGGATACGGCGCTTGGGTTGCATTCCAAGTTTCCAGCAACAACTGGCGCTCCGCCACGGTTAGGATATCAATTTTCCCGACCGCCTGTTTGGGGCTTGCCGCCATCTCCCGCAGTACGGTATGGAGATATTCCACGTGCCGCTCAATCGTGGATTGATCAAACAGGGCGGTGACATAATTCAGATAACCGGCAATCCTACCATCCACCTCAGACAGGCTGAGTTCAAGATCAAACTTAACGATATCAATACGTTGATCGGCAGGTGAAACAGCCAATCCCGGCAATCCCCACTCCATGCTGTCATTGTTCTGCCAGGCAAACATCACCTGAAACAGCGGGGTATGTGCTAGTCTGCGCGGCGGTTGCACGATTTCCACCACCTGTTCAAACGGCAGATCCTGATGCTCCTGCGCCGCCAGCGCGGTTTGCTGTGTACGCGCAAGCAATTCGACCACATTCGGCGTACCGGATAAATCCATACGCAAGGCCAGCGTATTAACAAAGAAACCGATCAGGGATTCCACTTCCTGCCGACTGCGACCTGCACTCGGTGTACCGATAACCAGATCTTCCTGACCTGACAGACGCGATAAGACCGTCGCCCAAGCCGCCAACAGCGTCATAAATAACGTGACACCCTGCTGCTCACTCAGACGTTTAAGGGATTGAGTTAACTCCGGATCTAGACTGACGGGCAAGATATTTCCGGTAAATGACTGCTGAGAAGGACGTGGCCGGTCAGTAGGCAAATCCAGCAGAACCGGCGCGTCAGCCAGCTTCGTGCGCCAATAGTCAGATTGGGACTGTATGCGTTCCGCCGACAACCACTGACGTTGCCAAGCGGCATAATCAGGGTACTGAATCGTCAACGGCGGCAGCGGATCCGGCTGGCCCACAAGAAAAGCGGTGTAAAGGGTGCTCAATTCATGCATCAATACGCTGACAGACCAACCATCGAAAACAATATGATGCTGGGTCAGTAAGAAAATATGATCATCATTAGCCAGCTGCACCAGACTGGAGCGAATTAATGGGCCACAGGCAAGATCAAACGGTGTCTCAGCTTCCTGAGCAGAGAGAGACGCAAGCTGGGCATCCGCATCCGGCGCGCCACGCAGATCATATTTTTTTATCGGCAGGCCTGACTCCGCCGGTAACAATTCCACCTGCGGCTGACCGTCAACAGCAATAAAGACCGAGCGCAACGCTTCATGACGGGCAAACAGCACATCGAGCGCCTGCTGCCAGACGCCAATATCCAATTGACCGCGCAAACGCAGAGCCACCGGAATATGATAGGTATCACTCACTTCGTCAAATTGAGCCAGGAACCACAGGCGCTGTTGAGCGAATGACAACGGCAGTTTACCCTCACGGGATATCGGCATAATGGCCGGTAATCTGCTGCTCTGTTCACCAAACCGGGCACGCATCACCTCAGCAAAAACGATCAAAGAAGGCGATTTAAATAGCGTGGTCAGCGGTAATTCAATTCCTAAAGCCGCTATCCGGTTCATCATCCGCACCACCAACAGCGAATGGCCGCCCAAGGCGAAAAAGTTGTCATAGCGGCTAATCCGTTCAACGCCCAGTAATTCACGCCAGATAGCCGCTAGGGTGGTTTCCATCTCCCCTTGAGGCGCGGCGTAAATCTGCCGGGCAAACGCTTCCTCCCCCGGTGCCGGTAACGCCCGGCGATCCAGTTTACCGTTGGGTGTCAATGGGAAAGTATCCAGACGTACAAAAGCCGCCGGCACCATATAATCCGGCAAGATGGCACTCAGATATTCACGCAAGTCCGCCACCAATCCATCATTTGGCTCGGCCACCACATAGGCAATCAAACGTTTATCCTGCCCAGCATCCCGTGCCAGTACCAGCCCTTCACTTACCGCAGGATGTTCCGTTAGCCGTGCTTCAATTTCTCCCGGCTCAATGCGGAAGCCGCGGATTTTAACCTGCTGATCATTACGGCCAGCGAACACCAAGTTGCCATCCGGCAGATAACGGGCCAAATCCCCGGTTCGATACAGGCGTGCATCGACTGTCTCACTAAACGAATCAATAAGGAAACGTTCCGTCGTCAGTTCCGGGCGGTTAAGATAGCCACGCGCTACCCCCACACCCCCGACATACAACTCACCCACCGCTCCCAACGGTACTGGCTGACCGTGGGTGTCCAGCAAATAAATACGCGTGTTGGCTGTTGGGCGCCCGATAGAAATTACACCACTGATATAGTCTGACGGACAACGCCAGGTAGTCGCACAAACCGTGATTTCCGTTGGGCCATACGCATTGAACAACGTTGCCCGGCCACACAGTGCTTGGAACAACTCTGCACTGGGCACATCACCGCCCAATATCAATGTTGGTCTTATCGTTATCTCCGGTAAATTGGCGCCATCCCGTAACAGAGCCGGCGTCAGGCAAGCGTGCGTCACCGACTGCTCTTCCAGATAATGCCAAAGGTGGAGCGGATCCTGACGAATCGTGTCGGCAGGAATAGCCAGAGTGGCACCACTACACAGCGCCATCATGGTTTCCCAGACGCCGGCATCAAAGCCAAATGAAGCAAACTGCAACACCCGGCTATCAGAATGAATATCAAACTGAGCGATTTTTTCCTGAATCAGGTTAACCAGACCACGGTGTTCAACCATTACCCCTTTCGGCATACCGGTTGAGCCGGAGGTGTAAATTACATACGCCAAATGCCGTGAAGTCAGCGCAGGAATTTGCAAGTTGTTGTCCGGCTGATCAGGACAGGTATTTGGATCAATTACGGTTAATTGTGCAAGCGCTTCTTCACCCAAAGCGAGACATCCAGCCTGATCTGCCAATATCACGGATGAGGCTGAGTCCCTCAACATATAGGTCAAACGCTCGCCAGGGTAAGCGGGATCCAGCGGTACATAGGCGCCACCCGCTTTCAACACAGCTAATAGCCCTACCACCCTTGATGGTGAACGCGTCACACAAATCACTACCCGTTGATCCGGTTTCACGCCCAGTTCAATGAGTTGATGGGCCAGCCGGTTAGCACGGGCATTTAATTCGGCATAGCTGAGGATATGCTCTTCATACATTAATGCTGTCGCATCAGGGGTTTTCTCTGCCTGCTGTTCAAACAGCCGGTGAATGCAACATTGATCAGCATACTCTGTTTCAGTCGCGTTCCAGGTTTCCAGCAATAGCTTGCGCTCCGCCGCGGTCAAAATATCGATTTTCCCAACCGGCTGTTGAGGGTTAATCACTATCGCTTGCAATACCGCGGACAGATACCCCACGTACCGCTCAATGGTAAGTTGATCGAACAGGGCGGTGGCGTAATTCAGATAACCGACAATCCTGCCATCCACTTCGGATAAATTCAGCTCAAGATCGAACTTAACCACATCAAAAGCTTGCTCGATGGGTGAAACGGCCAGTCCCGGCAACTCCCATTCTGGATCCTCATTGTTCTGCCAGGCGAACATCACCTGAAACAGCGGGGTATGCGCGAGTCGGCGTGGCGGTTGCACGATTTCTACTACCTGCTCAAACGGCAGATCCTGATGCTCCTGCGCCGCCAACGCGGTTTGCCGCACACGCGCAAGCAACTCAGTCATATTCGGCTCACCGGATAAGTCCATACGCAAAGCCAGTGTGTTAACAAAGAAGCCAATCAGGGATTCCACCTCCTGACGACCTCGACCTGCACTTGGCGTACCAATAACCAGATCTTCCTGACCTGACAAGCGCGATAAGACCGTCGCCCAAGCGGCCAACAGCGTCATAAATAACGTGACGCCCTGCTGTTCACTCAGGCGCTTGAAGGATTGGGTTAACTCTTTATCCAGACTGATGGGCAAGATATTCCCGGCAAACGACTGCTCAGGCGGACGTGGCCGGTCAGTAGGCAAATCCAATAATACCGGGGCATCAGCCAGTCTGGTGCGCCAATAGTCGGATTGGGACTGTATCCGCTCCGCCAACAGCCACTGACGTTGCCAGGCGGCGTAATCAGGATATTGAATCGTCAACGGCAGCAGCGGATCCGGCTGTTGGTTCAAGCAAGCTGCATAAAGCCTCTCCAGTTCTGATTTCAGTATCCCGAAAGACCAGCCATCGGAAATAATATGATGCTGGGTCAGCAGGAAGACGTAATCATCGTTAGCCAGTTGCACCAGCGCGGCACGAATTAATGGGCCATGTATCAGATCAAACGGCACCTCCGCCTCTTGCGCGCACAGATGCTTAAGTTGCTTATTGCCCTCTGGTTCCTCTCGCAGGTCATATTTTTTCATCGGCAGGCCCCATTCTGACGGTAACAATTCCACCTGCGGCTGACCATCAACCGTAACAAAGACCGAGCGCAATGCTTCATGGCGGGCAAACAGCAGATTAAGTGCGTGCTGCCAGGCCGTAATATCCAGTTGACCACGCAAACGCAGGGCCAGCGGAATATGATAAGTGTCACTCACCCCATCAAGTTGGGCCAGGAACCACAGACGCTGTTGCGCGAATGATAACGGCAATTGGCCCTCACGGGATAACGGAACGATAGCGGGTAATATCCTGTCCGACTCACCAGACTGGGCACACATCTCCTCAGCACAGGCCAGCAAAGAAGGACATTTAAATAGCGTGGACAGCGGTAATTCAATCCCTAAAGCCGCTATCCGGTTCATCATCCGCACCGCCAGCAGCGAATGACCGCCCAGGGCGAAAAAGTTGTCATAGCGGCTAATTTTCTCAACGCCCAGTAATTCACGCCAGATAGCCGCCAGGGTGGTTTCCATCTCCCCTTGTGGCGCGGCATAAATCTGCCGGGCGAACGCCTCTTCACCCGGTACCGGTAATGCCTGACGATCCAGCTTGCCATTCGGGGTCAGCGGCAAAGCATCCAGACGCACAAACGCCGCTGGTACCATATAATCCGGTAAAATCGCACTCAGATGAGTACGCAAGCTATTGACCAATCCCTCATTCGCGTGTGCCACGACATAAGCAATCAACCGTTTGTCATGACCGTCACCCTGCGCCAGTACAACCGCTTCTTGCACCGTCGGATATTCCACCAACCGGGCCTCAATTTCACCCGGCTCAATACGGAAACCGCGGATTTTCACCTGCTGGTCATTACGGCCCAGAAACTCCAGATTGCCGTCCGGCAGATAACGGGCCAAATCCCCACTCCGGTATAGGCGGGCATCTGCTATCTCACTAAAGGGATCCGGCAGAAAACGCTCCGCCGTTAATTCCGGGCGGTTGAGATAGCCTCGCGCTACCCCCACACCGCCGATATACAGCTCACCCACCGCCCCTAATGGCACGGGCTGGCCGTCAGTATTCAGCAGATAAACCTGTGTGTTAGCCGTCGGACGTCCGATCGCAATGACGCCATCCATGTAGTTTGGCGGGCAACGCCAAACAGCAGCACAAACCGTGATTTCAGTCGGACCATACGCGTTGAACACCGTTGCCCGGTGACTCAATGCCCGAAGCAGCGCGGCGCTGGGGGCTTCTCCCCCCAGTATCAATACCGGTTTTATCGTCATCTCCGGTAAACCAACACCATCCCGAAGTAAAGCCGGTGTCAGGCAGGCGTGTGTTATCGCCTGCTCTTCTAAATAATGCCAAAGATGACGCGAGTCCTGACGAACCGAGTTAATAGGGATAACCAAAGCAGCGCCGCCACACAACGCCATCATGATTTCCCAAACACTGGCATCAAAACCAAATGAAGCGAACTGCAATATCCGGCTACCGGAATGAATATCAAACTGAGCGATTTTTTCCTGAATCAGGTTAACCAGCCCACGATGTTCAACCATCACCCCTTTGGGTATGCCGGTCGAGCCAGAGGTGTAAATTACATATGCCAGATGTCGTGGGGTTAATGCAGTCACCTGCGGATTACTGTCCGGCTGGTCAGGCAATACATTCGGATCCATTACGGTCAGCCCGGCCAACGCTGTTTCACCTAACGCCGCACATCCGGCATTATCCGCCAGTAAAATAGCCGCATCAGCATCAATCAATATATGGACCAAACGTTCCCCCGGATAGGCCGGATCCAGCGGCACATAGGTACCACCCGCTTTCAAGACTGCCAGCAGCCCCACGATCCGCGCCGGTGAATTCGCTACACAAATTGCTACTCGCTGATCCGGCACTACTCCTAATGCAATCAATTGATGCGCCAGCCGATTAGCACGAACATTTAATTCAACATAACTGAAGGCTTGCTCTTTATACACTAGCGCTATCGCATCAGGTTTTTTTTCTACCTGTTGCTCAAACCGTTGGTGAATACAATACTGGTCAGGATACGGCGTCTGGGTCGCGTTCCAAGTCTCCAACAACCGCCGCTTTTCTGCTTCCGGCAAGATATTCAGTGTCCGAACCGGTGTCTCCGGCCGCTGCTCAAGCACCTCAGCCAGACTTTCCAGCGCCTGTTGCATATAACCACATATCCTCTCCGGATCAATCGGTTGAGCGATTTGCGCCGTCAGCCCCAGCGCATCACCAAAATCCTCCACCGACAAGACAAACGGATAGTTAGTGCGCTCTTGTCCGCTAAGAAATTCAATACCGCTGATGATTTCATCCGTAGTGACCGACGGCGTATTATGCCGGTAGTTCAACAAGGCGCTAAAGAGGGGCGTTTCCCCGGATACCCCACTGCAACGTTGAGCCAGCGCCAATGACGCATGTTCATGTTCCAGCAATTTCGCTAACCGGGCATGTGCCTGCCGTACACTGTCCTGCACCGCGGTATCATCCATATCCAGCCGCAACGGCAAGGTGTTGATAAACAGCCCCATGCCACTGTCAGCCCCTTCTCCGGCCTGCATCCGCCCAAACAGTACGGTACCGAATACCACTTTCGCCTGTCCGCTAATGCGCGACAACACCAGCGCCCAAGCCAGATGACTCAGAGCCGCCAAACTGACGCCCAGACGCCGGGCCTGACTGCGCAGACGGCTATTCAGCACAGCGGACAACATCCGGTGCGACTCTGTCACCTGCGAGCCATCTCGATGGACTTCTATCAACCCGAACGGCTGCGTCGGTTCGTCCACCTCAGCCAACAGCTCGGTAAAGAAACGGGTATGTTCATCCTGACTCACCCCTAACCGGGCCTGCGCCACCAAGTTGCGGAAAGGCACCGGCGCAGGCAGGCTGTTTTCCTGCCCGGCAAGGTACGCCAGAACTTCGCGGTTCATCACCTCCATGGTGGTATGGTCGCCAATCAAATGATGCTGCAATTGCTGTGCAATCCAGCGGCCATCGCTCTCCTGCGCCACCACAAAGTACAACAACGGCACCTGATGCAAATCAAGACGATAATGACGGGGATTAAAACGGTGAGCCAATTGCTCGCCAACCGGCCCATCAACCGGATCGAATGTCAGTTCAGTGACCAACAATGGTGCCTGACGCCAGACCACCTGTACCGGCGCGGATAATCCTTGCCAGATAAAAGCGGTCCGCAGGATGTCATGGCGGTTAATCACTCGTTGCACCGCCGCCAAATAGCTGTCCAGCAACGCCCGGTCAGCAAAGGCCATCTGACTGGCTAACAGATACGGATCCCCTGCATTTGCCAGCAGATGATGGAACAGGATACCGTCCTGCAACGGTGACAGGGCATAGATATCCTGAATATTTGCTATCCCGCCCGGTACCTGTTCGACGATACGGTCAATCTCTGGCTGAGTCAGATCAATCAACGGCAACATTTCCGGTGTCAGTACGGTGGTCGCCGGGGTAATGACATTCGCCGGCACCACCACCGCCTGAGACTGCCCGGCTGTCTGGGCAAAGTCGGATAACACCGGGGATTGGAACAGGTCACGCACCGCCAGCGTTAATCCCGCATGACGCAGACGGTCAATCATCCGGACCGCCAGCAATGAATGGCCGCCCAGCCCAAAGAAGCTGTCATGCCGGCTGACTTGTTCAATGCCCAGCAACTCCCCCCAGACAGCGGCCAGCAGGGTTTCGGTCTCCCCTTGCGGCGCTTCATAAACCTGCCGGGCTAAAGCCGCCGCCCCCGGTGCCGGCAATGCCCGGCGATCCAGTTTGCCGTTCGGGGTCAACGGGAAGCTATCCAGCCGCACAAACGCCGCCGGCACCATATAATCCGGTAAAATCGCACTCAGGTGAGTACGCAGCCGGTTAACTAACGCTTCATCCGCGGCGGCCACCACATAAGCCACCAGCCGTTTATCCTGATCATCCCCCTGCGCCAGCACCAGCGCTTCACGCACCGCCGGGTGTTCCATCAGCCGGGCTTCGATTTCCCCCGGCTCAATGCGGAAGCCGCGAATTTTTACCTGCTGATCATTACGGCCCAGGAATGCCAGATTGCCATCCGGCAGATAGCGGGCCAAATCCCCGGTGCGGTACATACGGGCATCGGGTTTACCACTAAACGGATCAGGCAGGAAACGTTCCGCTGTCAGCTCAGGACGATTAAGGTAACCCCGGGCCACACCGGCCCCGCCAACATATAATTCACCCACGGTGCCCAACGGTACCGGCTGACCATACTTATCCAGCAGATAAAGAGTTAAATCCGGAATACGCGTACCAATAGGACTCGTTATCTGTTCTACATCATGGTGAGAAAGCGCCCGGTAAGTGACGTGAACTGTGGTCTCGGTGATACCGTACATATTCACCAGCTGAGGCGATGTTTCTGCCCGCCGGGCATACCACGGCTTTAGAATACCGGGATCGAGAGCTTCTCCGCCAAAGATGATATAGCGCAAGCAGTCCGGTAAGGGATTGGCGATATCACTGGCAATAAAGGCTTTGAAAGCACTGGGGGTCTGATTCAACACCGTGATACCGTGCCGACATACAAATTGATGCAGCTCCTGAGGCGAACGGGCAACTGCATGCGGCACCAGCACCAACTTAGCGCCGTAGCGTAAAGCCCCCCACAATTCCCACACGGAGAAGTCAAACGCGATGGAATGAAACAAGCACCAGATATCCTGCCGGTTAAAGTGATACCGGGATTCCGTCGCCTCAAACAAACGCAGGATATGACGATGCTCCACCATCACCCCTTTCGGCATGCCGGTCGAACCGGAGGTGTAAATCACGTACGCCAGATGCCGGGCAGTCAATGCCGGTACCAACGGGTTACTGTCCGGCTGATCAGGCCGGTTATTCGGGTCCAGTACCGTCAGCCCGGCCAGTGCATCCTCTCCCAGCACATCACGTCCGGCCCTATCCGCCAGCAAAATAGCGGGGGCCGCATCGGTCAGAATATGGGCCAGACGCTCACCGGTGTAGACTGGATCCAGCGGCACATATGCGCCCCCGGCTTTCAGCACCGCCAATAATCCCACCACCATTGCCGGTGAGCGTGATACGCAAATCGCCACCCGCTGGTCCGGTGCCACACCCAACGCCATCAGTTGATGGGCCAGCCGGTTAGCGCGGGCATTTAATTCGGCGTAGCTGAGGATATGTTTTTCATACACTAATGCTATCGCATCAGGGGTTTTCTCCACCTGTTGTTCAAACAGCTGGTGAATACAACCCGGCTCAGAATCCGGGGTTTCAATCGCATTCCAGGTTTCCAGCAACAGCCTGCGCTCTGCCACGGTCAGAATATCGATTTTCCTGACCGGCTGTTGCGGGTTAGCCGCCATCTCCCGCAGGACGGTATGGAGATATTCCACCTGCCGCTCAATGGTGGATTGATCAAACAGGGCAGTGGCATAATTCAGATAACCGACAATCCGGCCCGCCACCTCGGATAAATTCAGCTCCAGATCGAACTTAACCACCTCAAAAGCTTGTTCGACAGGTGAAACAGCCAGCCCCGGCAGCCGCCATTCCGTACTCTCATTGTTCTGCCAGGCAAACATCACCTGAAACAGCGGAGTATGCGCCAATTGACGCGGCGGTTGCACGATTTCCACCACCTGTTCAAACGGCAGATCCTGATGCTCTTGCGCTGCCAGCGCGGTTTGCCGCACACGCGCAAGCAATTCAGTCACAGTCGGCGCACCAGATAAATCCATCCGCAACGCCAGCGTGTTGACAAAGAAGCCAATCAGGGATTCCACTTCCTGACGACCACGACCGGCACTCGGTGTACCGATAACCAGATCTTCCTGACCTGACAGGCGCGATAAGACCGTCGCCCAAGCCGCCAGCAGGGTCATAAATAACGTGACGCCCTGCTGCTCACTCAGACGCTTGAGGGATTGGGTTAACTCCGCATCCAGACTGACAGGCAAGAGCGTCCCGGTAAATGACTGTTGAGGCGGACGGGGCCGGTCAGTGGGCAAATCCAGCAATACCGGCGCGTCAGCCAGCCGCGTGCGCCAATAGTCGGATTGGGACTGTATGCGTTCCGCCGACAGCCACTGACGCTGCCAGGCGGCATAATCAGGATATTGAATCGCTAACGGTGGCAACGGATCCGACTGTTGGTTCAAGCAAGCTGAATAGAGCGTCTCCAGTTCTGATTTCAGTATCCCGAAAGACCAGCCATCGGAAACAATATGATGCTGGGTCAGCAGAAAGACGTGCTCATCATCAGCCAGTTGTACCAGCGCGGCACGAATTAACGGGCCACAGGCCAGATCAAACGGGGCCTCAACTTCCTGAGCAGAGAGCGCCGCAAGCTGGGCATCCACATCAGGCACCTCACGCAGATCATATTTTTTCATCGGCAAGCCCCATTCCG
Source organism: Photorhabdus sp. RM323S (assembly GCF_042879375.1). Taxonomy (NCBI): domain Bacteria; kingdom Pseudomonadati; phylum Pseudomonadota; class Gammaproteobacteria; order Enterobacterales; family Morganellaceae; genus Photorhabdus; species Photorhabdus sp. RM323S. The sequence continues at coordinate 24 of NZ_JBHFKZ010000013.1, read as the reverse complement.
CCGGTAATAATTCCACCTGCGGCT